>NZ_JBFODV010000066.1:0-12018 GCF_040908495.1 Aeromonas sp. R1-1
GCAAAGAACTTTTAAAAATGGCTGGGGTACTAGGATTCGAACCTAGGGATGGCGAGATCAAAACCCGCTGCCTTACCGCTTGGCGATACCCCAACTAGAGATGGTGGCTATGACGGGATTCGAACCTGTGACCCCCGCATTATGAGTGCGATGCTCTAACCAACTGAGCTACATAGCCAACCTTGCTTCCGGTGAGTCGTTACCTCGTCACCGTGCGGGCCGAATTATGCGTATCTGGCTCTGGGGCGTCAACCCTTTTTTTGCCAGAAAAACGCAATTTGAGTGCGTTTGACCAGTTATTGGTCTCTGTTGCGCAAAAGCCCAACAATCTGCTTTTTTTTAAGACATTGCCATTATTGCCCGGGCAATGGCAGATAAAAAACAGGCCAGCAAATGCTGGCCTGTCATGGGATTAGACGTTGAACAGGAAGTTCATGATATCGCCATCTTTGACGATGTAATCTTTCCCTTCAGCGCGCATCTTGCCCGCTTCCTTGGCGCCTTGCTCACCCTTGTAGTTAATAAAGTCTTCAAAGGCGATGGTTTGGGCGCGAATAAAGCCTTTTTCAAAGTCAGTGTGGATCTTGCCAGCTGCTTGCGGGGCAGTAGCGCCGACCGGAATAGTCCAGGCGCGTACCTCTTTCACACCGGCGGTGAAGTAGGTCTGCAGGTTGAGCAGCTGGTAGCCGGAGCGGATAACGCGATTCAGGCCCGGCTCTTCGATGCCAAGGTCAGCCATGAACTCGGCGCGATCTTCATCGTCCAGTTCGGCGATGTCCGCTTCGATGGCGCAGCAGACCACGACCACGACCGCGTTCTCGGCGGCGGCGATTTCACGCACCTTGTCCAGATAGGGATTATTCTCGAAGCCATCTTCCGCCACGTTGGCGATATACATGGTGGGTTTCAGGGTCAGGAAGTTGAGGTGGCTGACGGCTGCCAGCTCTTCTTTATCCAGCTTCATGCCGCGGATCATCTGGCCGTTTTCCAGTGCGACCTTGATCTTCTCAAGCACTTCCACTTCCAGCTTGGCATCCTTGTCGCCGCCTTTGGCGCGCTTGGACTGACGGTGAATGGCGCGCTCGCAGGCGTCCAGATCCGACAGGGCCAGCTCGGTGTTGATCACTTCGATATCGTCGGCAGGGGAGACCTTGCCGGCAACGTGAATGATGTTCTCGTCATCGAAGCAGCGCACAACGTGGCCGATCGCTTCGGTTTCACGGATGTTGGCCAGGAACTGGTTACCCAGACCTTCACCCTTGGAGGCACCGGCAACCAGACCGGCGATGTCGACGAATTCCATGGTGGTCGGCACAACACGCTGCGGATTGATGATGGCAGCCAGCTGATCGAGGCGGGGATCCGGCATCGGCACCACACCTGTGTTCGGCTCGATGGTGCAGAACGGGAAGTTGGCGGCTTCGATACCGGCCTTGGTCAGCGCGTTGAACAGGGTGGATTTGCCTACATTGGGCAGGCCCACGATACCGCATTTAAAACCCATGGATTGTTACCTT
The DNA here is from genome assembly GCF_040908495.1 of Aeromonas sp. R1-1. NCBI lineage: Bacteria > Pseudomonadati > Pseudomonadota > Gammaproteobacteria > Aeromonadales > Aeromonadaceae > Aeromonas > Aeromonas sp. R1-1. Next base: position 1,518 of record NZ_JBFODV010000066.1, read on the forward strand.
ACTTGATGGATGCTGTTGGGGGTCGCCCGCAGGCGGCCCATGTCATGCTTGTTCTGGTCGTTGCTCATGTACCGGCACAATGCCAGTACAGGGTCAAACCGACCTAACCCTTTTCAGCCTTGAAGCTGTGCAAGCGATTCATGGCCTTGGTCATATCTTGTTTGAACAGGATGTCGGTGGCACGCAGGGACTCGTCCAGCGCGGCGTCGATCAGGTTCTGTTCACTGCTGGGGGCCTTGGTCAGGACGAAGCCAGCCACCTGCTCTTTGCTGCCGGGATGGCCGATCCCGAGACGCAGCCGGAAGAAGTTATTGTTGTTGCCCATCTTGGCGATGATGTCCTTGAGGCCGTTATGGCCACCGTGACCACCACCCTGCTTGAACTTGGCGATGCCTGGCGGCAGATCCAGTTCGTCATGGGCCACCAGCATCGCTTCCGGCTCAATTTGATAAAAACGCGCCAGTGCGGCCACCGCCTTGCCAGAGAGGTTCATATAGGTGTTCGGGATGAGCAGCCGCACATCCTGCCCCTCGACCAGGATGCGGGCAGTATGGCCGAAGAACTTGGGTTCTTCACGCAGGCTGACATTGTGCCAGCGGGCCAGTTGCTCCACATACCAGGCGCCCGCATTGTGGCGGGTCTTGGCATATTCCGGGCCGGGGTTGCCCAGTCCGACGATCAGTTTGATTTCGCTTGTCACGCTTGATGTCTTCACTCGCAGCTGCCGTGGGCACACTACCCAGAGCAATAGGACGCAATATTCTAGCCGCCGAGTGGCGATCACTCAACCAATGCGCATGTTATGGCGGGATTTGCAGCATTATTGCGGCCAATGGGTGGCTAACGGTGGGCAAACGGGCCTCTTGCATGAGGCCCGTTTCAGCTTGCCGATGGGTTGTGCCCGGTTGACTACCGTCGTTATTTGGCACGCAGCAGGGTGACAGTTTCCTCATCCAGCGCGGTCAGGGAGGGGCGGGCATCGCGCACATACTCCACGAAAGAGGCTGCATCAGTGCCGCAATCCACGCCGCTGGCTTTGCAATCGAGGGCCTGGCCCGGGGCATAGACGGCGCTCAGCAGCTCGCCGTTTTGTGCCACCTTCAACACCGGGAAGGCGGTCAGCTTGCCATTGACGCTGGCGATATCGACCCGCTCGCTCTGGTGACGCTGGGCATTGGCCAGTGTTTGCCAGCCATCGTTGCCGTTGGCGCTGTAGGCGTTCATCACCACCCGATAGTGCTGGCTATCCACCAGATCTTGCCACTCGCCGCTTGCGGTCTTGTGCTGCAATTGAGTCAGGGTGCCCGCTTTGCCTGCGTCGGTCTCCTGGAAGGTGTAACGCAGGTGACCGCCATAGGGGAACTTGCCGGCATGGGCGCTGGTGGGCTGGGTGGCGGTGATGGTCTCGGTCAGCAGGGCGCGTACCTCGGCACCAGTCAGGGTCAGCACCGAGAGCTGGTTCTTGAACGGCAGCAGGGTGAGGGCACTATCCCCCTCACGCCATTCGCCAGCAGGCAGGTCGGCGCGCACGCCCCCCACCGCAACCAGAGAAAAATCGACCGGGCCGCCGGTCAGGGCTTGCACTGCTGAGGTATTGGCCCAGTAGAACTCCCCTTCGGCAACCAGCGGCGCTACATCTGAGCCGTGGCTGTCGCTGCCGTTGTCGCCCGGACGACGGGCATTTTGCAGCTGCTCGGGGATGGTGCCGATCACCGGGCCGTAGGCTTTCTCCAGCGCCGGTTTGTAGTGGCTGTCGATGATGCCGCGCAGGCGCGGATCTTCATCCACGGTCACCAGATTGGGCTGGTTGTCGACAAACTGGCTCGCCTCTTTGCTGCGGGCGTCGTCGAGCGCTTGCTTGCGCGCCGCATCGGCGAAGAAGTCGCGGCTGGCCAGCAGGCTGTTGTGGCCCTGGCAGTCGGTCACCTGACCCTGGCTGTCAAAGGTCACCTGTGCCAGACCGATGGCCTGGGCGTAGGAGCCCGCCTGCACCACGCAGGTTTTGCCGATGCCATCCGGATTGGTCACCAGCTTGGCGTAATCGCCGGTCTTGCCCCAGCCAATATTGCGAAAATCGCCGAGCAGGCTGTGGGAGTGGCCGCCGACGATGGCATCGAGACCGTTTACCTTGGCGGCCAGCGCCAGATCCCGCTCGTTGCCGATATGGGTGAGCGCCACAATCTGGTGGATCCCCTTGGCTTGCAGCATGTCGACCGTGGCCTGAGCCGAGGCGACCTCCTTGCCAAAGCGCAGCTTGCCGACGTTGGGGGCGATATTACCCATGTCTTCCAGTACCAGACCGATGACGGCGACCAGCTGTTTGCCTTGCGGCAGGTTGTCGAGATCGGTGACCGGGCTCTTCTGGTTGCCGTCAAAAGCGTAGACCACGAAGGGCTTGAGGTTGTCAGCCTTGCTGAGGGCCGGATCGGCCTTGGTGTCGAGGTTGGCGGCCAGCACCGGGAAGTTGACCCCCTCGATGAAGCGGGCCAGCTTCTGGTTATCCAGATCGAACTCGTGGTTGCCCAGCGCCATGGCATCGAGGCCGAACTGGCTCAGCAACTCGGCGTTGGCCATCCCCTCGTTGAGTTTGAAGTAGCCACTGCCCTGCCAGGCATCGCCGCCGTGCAGCAGCAGCAAGGGTTGGTTCTTGGCCAGCGCATCGGCCTGATAGGCTTTCGCCATGGTCAGCAGGCGCGGATAACCGCCAAAGCGGGTATAGAGGGTGTCCGTCTCCCCCTGCTGGGCAAAGATCTGCCCTTTGATCTCGGCATTGACCGGATCAAACTGGGAGTGGGTGTCGTTCATGTGAGCCAGGGTCAGCACAAAGGGCGGATTCTCTTTGGCGGGCTGACAGGCGAGCAGGGCGGAGGTAAGGGTCGCGAGCAGGAGGGGACGCAAGCAATTCATGGGTAAATCCTTAAGCCTGCCGGGGCAGGGTCGTACCAGATAGCAGAAAGTTGGAAAGAGAAGGTCCAGAAAGACGAAAACCGCCTGATGGCGGTTTTCGTTATTGCTGAATCTATCAATGCTCAAACATGGCAGAGATGGACTCTTCGTTGCTGATGCGACGAATGGCTTCGGCCAGTACAGTTGACAGCGTCAGCTGCTTGACTTTGCCGACCGCTTTCATCTCCGCAGTGAGCGGGATGGAGTCGGTGATGATCAGTTCATCGATCACGGAGTTCTTGATGTTCTCGACGGCGGAACCGGAGAAGACCGGGTGGGTAGCGTAAGCGAATACACGCTTGGCACCGCGCTCTTTCAGGGCCTCTGCGGCTTTGCACAGGGTGCCGCCGGTGTCGATCATGTCATCAACGATGATGCAGTCGCGGCCGGCAACGTCACCGATCAGGTGCATGACCTGGGAGACGTTCGGGCGGGGACGGCGCTTGTCGATGATGGCGATGTCGGTGTCATCCAGCAGCTTGGCGATGGCGCGGGCACGCACGACGCCACCGATGTCCGGGGAGACAACGACAGGAGACTCGAGGTTCTTGGACTTCATGTCTTCCAGCAGCACCGGGCTACCGAACACGTTGTCTACCGGAACATCGAAGAAACCTTGAATTTGCTCGGCATGCAGGTCAACGGTCAGCACGCGGTCCACACCGACGCTGGAGAGGAAGTCAGCGACAACCTTGGCGGTGATGGGTACGCGGGCGGAGCGGACGCGGCGGTCCTGACGGGCATAACCAAAGTAGGGGATAACGGCAGTGATACGGCCAGCTGAAGCACGACGCAGAGCATCCACCATGACGATCAATTCCATCAAATTGTCGTTGGTCGGGGCACAGGTGGATTGAATGATGAAGATATCGCCACCACGTACATTCTCATTGATCTGTACGCTGATCTCGCCGTCGCTAAAGCGACCTACGGCAGCATTGCCGAGTTTGATAAACAGGCGATCTGCGATCTTCTGGGCTAGTTCCGGCGTTGCGTTACCAGCAAACAGCTTCATGTCAGGCACGGTTTGAAACCTCGGGGTTGCATCCAGTATGTGGGGGAGTCTGAAATCAGACCCTATCGTTTTGGGGCAAACGATTTATCAAGATAACGTACAAGGTGTCTGCTGCCCAATGAATGTGATGATACCGGTAACCCGAATCCGTGGCCGAGTGCAAAACCGGCCACGTTAATCATCAATACCGTTCGGTAAAATTGGCTGGGGTACTAGGATTCGAACCTAGGAATGGCGAGATCAAAACCCGCTGCCTTACCGCTTGGCGATACCCCAATCATTTGAACTGTTGCAATGTGGAGAAGAGAGGTGATATGTTCTCGCCCTTGGCGACAAACCCATCAAGTCCCTTCGGCACGCAGGCCAACACTTCCCGAGCAGTCACTTCGTCTTCAAATTGAGCAAAGACGCAGGCTCCTGTGCCCGTCATTCTTGACGGCGCGTATTCTAGCAACCAGCCGAGCGCATTGGCAACCTCGGGGTGGCGCTTTTTCACCAGTGATTCGCAATCGTTTTTCCACTCGCCTTCCAGCAGGTTGTCCAGCGCCATTTTCGGCGTGGCTCTCGGCAGGTCCGGATCCTGGAATACGGCCGCGGTCGCTACATGGCAATCGGGCTTGAGCACCAGATACCAGGCATCGGGCAGTTCGACCGGTTGCAGCCGCTCGCCCACTCCTTCGGCAAAGGCCGCCTTGCCACGGACAAACACCGGCACATCAGCCCCCAGCTGGACGCCAAGCGCTGCCAGTTCATCTTCACTCAAACCCGCTTGCCAGAGGTGGTTAAGTGCCACCAGCGTGGTTGCTGCATCGGACGAACCGCCGCCAATGCCGCCCCCCATGGGTAGCACTTTCTCCAGCCGGATATGGGCACCTTGCGGGCTCGGCAGGGTTGCCTGCAGCAGGCGCGCCGCCCGGATAATCAGATTCTGCTCATCCGGCACCCCGGGAATGGCCGGGCTCAGGGTGAGTGTGTCGCTATTCGGTATCACCTCGAATTCGAGCCAGTCGCTGTGGTTGAGGAAGATAAACAGGGTCTGCAGCTCGTGATAGCCATCGGGACGACGGCCATTGACGTGTAGAAACAGGTTGAGTTTGGCCGGTGCCGGCCAGCGTGTGGAAGCCATTAACGTGCAAGAGTCCATTGGTTGATCTGAAGCTTGAGGCGGCTGTTCTGGCCGGTCATGGTCAGCTGGTGCGGCAGGCGGTAGCCATCCTGATCCCGATAATCGCCATAGACGATCTGCCACTGGCCGTCGCGCACGCTGGCCAGACTGCTGTCGGGGTTGAGTTCAAACTCCGCCTGACCCGGTAGCCCCTTGATCCACTCTGGCAATCCCGCAACCGGAATATTCCAGCCGGTCAGTTGATAGATGAGCGCTTCGGCATCCTGGCTCTGGTGGCGATTGCCGTCGCTGTCGAGCAGGGTGATCTCCCCCTTGCTGCGGGAGAGCTCCAGAATGCTGGTGCCGATCAGGCTGGTGAGGTTGAGGCGATAATCCTCCCCATCCTGCTGCCAGTTGAGGCGGGCGCTGCCCTTTTGTTGGGGAGTGATGATGGCCATCTTGCCGGAGAGCTGCCAATGGGTCAGCTGCTCGAGGCGGGTCCGCTCCTGGTTCCAGTTCACCTGGTCACGCTGGGGCTGGGTGGTGGCACAACCGGCCAGCAACAGCAGGCAGGTGAGGGTAAAAATACGTAGCAGCAAGAGACGGCTCCAGAGAGAGGGATTTGCCACAGTATACGGGGCGGCCGTATTGCTTTTAAAGACTTACCCTTTCTCGTACAATTGGCAGCCTTTGCACCCAGCGTATGAAATGATCGTCGCCCACTCATGAGTTTGCTTGCCCTCGGAATCAACCACAACACCGCCAGTGTCGCCTTGCGGGAACGGGTCGCCTTTGGCCCGGACTGCATCGATCGCGCCTTGCGTGAGCTGGTGAGCCAACCCGGTGTCAGCGAGGCGGTGATCGTCTCCACCTGCAACCGGACCGAACTCTATTGCAATCTGGAGGAGGCGCGGCAGGAGCAAGTGCTGCGCTGGCTGCAACAGTTCCACGGGCTGGACGCGGCCGAACTGGTCACTGCCATCTATCAGCATCACGATGAAGAGGCGGTGCGCCACCTGATGCGGGTGGCGTGCGGGCTCGACTCGCTGGTGCTGGGGGAGCCGCAGATCCTGGGGCAGATCAAGCAATCCTACGCCCATGCCCAGCAGGCGGAGTCGGTGAAGGGGGCGCTGGAGCGGTTGTTCCAGAAATCCTTCTCGGTGGCGAAAAGAGTGCGTACCGATACCGAGATTGGCGCCAGTGCCGTGTCGGTGGCCTTTGCCGCCGTCAGCCTGGGTCGGCGGATCTTCTCCGATCTCTCCCAGACCAAGGTATTGCTGGTCGGGGCGGGGGAGACCATCGAACTGGTGGCCCGTCATCTGCGCGAGCAGAACGTCACCAAGATGATGGTGGCGAACCGCACCCTGCAGCGCGCCCAGACCCTGGCGGCCGAATTCGGTGCCCAGGTGATGACGCTCGAAGAGATCCCCGACTATCTGCACGAAGCGGATATTGTCATCAGCTCGACCGCGAGCCCGCTGCCCATCATCGGCAAGGGGATGGTGGAGCGCGCGCTGAAGGCCCGCCGCTTCAAACCCATGTTTCTGGTGGATATTGCCGTGCCGCGCGACATCGAAGCCGAAGTCGATGAGCTCTCCGATGCCTATCTCTACACGGTGGATGATTTGCAGGGGATCATCGAGCAGAACCTCGAAACCCGTAAACGGGCTGCCGCACAGGCGGAAGTGATCGTGCAGGAAGAGCGCGACGAGTTTATGGGCTGGTATCGCGGCCAGAGCTCGGTCGACCTCATTCGCGATTACCGCCATCAGTCCCAGCAAGTGGCTGATGAAGAGTTGCAACGGGCCCTGCTGGCATTGGCGCAGGGCGAGAGTGCCGAACAGGCGCTCAAGGCGATGGCCCATCGCCTCACCAACAAATTGATCCACGCGCCGACCCAGGCGTTGCGCCAGGCTGCCTCCCAGGGGGATCAGAGCGAGCTCTCCCGCTTGCGGCAGGCGCTGGGGTTGTCACAAGAGCCATAATTTTCGGGCAACCTGCCGGTTGTCCCGTCCTCCATTGAGAATGCAAGAGTTATGAATCCGTCACTGATCAGAAAGCTGGAAGGCCTCATCGAGCGCCACGAAGAAGTACAGGCCATGCTCGGCGAGCCAGACGTGGTCTCGGATCAGGATCGCTACCGCGCCCTGACCCGCGAATATGCCCAGCTGGAAGATATCGTTCACGCCTTCCAGCGTTACCGTCAGGCGCAGGATGATCTGGAGACCACCCAGATGATGCTGGAGGAGGAGGATGCCGACCTGCGCGAGATGGCGCAGGAGGAGCTGCCGCTGGCCAAGGCCAATCTGGAGGCGCTGGAGCAGGAGCTGCAACTGATGTTGCTGCCCAAGGATCCCAAGGATGACAACAACTGCTATCTGGAGATCCGTGCCGGTGCCGGTGGCGACGAAGCGGCCATCTTTGCCGGTGACCTGTTCCGCATGTATTCACGGTTTGCCGAGCGTCAGGGCTGGCGCGTCTCCATCGTCAGCTGCAATGACGGTGAATATGGTGGCTACAAGGAGGTGATCGCCAAGATCGACGGCGAGCGCGTCTATGGCCGTCTCAAGTTTGAATCCGGTGGTCACCGGGTACAGCGGGTGCCGGAGACCGAATCTCAGGGCCGGGTGCACACCTCCGCCTGTACCGTCGCCGTGCTGCCGGAAGTGCCGGAAGCCGAGCAGATCGAGATCAATCCTTCCGATCTGAAGATCGACACCTTCCGCGCCTCCGGTGCCGGCGGTCAGCACGTCAACAAGACCGACTCGGCCATTCGCATCACCCACCTGCCGACCGGTCTGGTGGTGGAGTGCCAGGACGAGCGCTCCCAGCACAAGAACCGCGCCAAGGCGATGTCGGTGCTCTCCGCCCGCCTGCAAGCGGCCGAGGATGAGCGCCACCGCGCCGCCGAGCAGAGCACCCGCCGCAATCTGGTGGGCTCCGGCGATCGCTCCGAGCGCATCCGTACCTACAACTACCCGCAGGGCCGCCTCTCCGAGCACCGCATCAACCTGACCCTCTATCGCCTCTCCGAAATTTTGGAAGGGGATCTGGACTGCGTTATCACTCCGCTGGTGCAGGAGTATCAGGCCGATCAGCTCGCCTCGCTGGCCGAGAACAACTGATGCAAATGGTGATCTGGCAAGCTCGCATTAAGTGTTCTGCCCATAAGGTGGAGTGGCACTGATGCAGATCCAGCAGGCCCGCGCCCATATCATGACTGTGTTGGCTGAGGGGGAGTCCCCCTGCGCCGATGCCGATGTACTGCTCTGTCATCTGCTCGGGTGTCGTCGCAGCTATCTGATGACCTGGCCCGAGCGTGAGCTGGATGCCGCCCAGCAGGCCACCCTGCAGGGGTGGCTGGCTCGTCGTCTCAACGGCGAACCCATCGCCCATCTGGTGGGCGAGCGGGAGTTCTGGTCGCTGCCCCTCAAGGTGAGCCCGGCGACCCTGATCCCGCGCCCCGATACCGAGGTGCTGGTCGAGCAGGCGCTGACCAGAATCCCGCAAGGTCCTTGCGCCGTGCTGGATCTCGGCACCGGCACCGGCGCCATCGCGCTGGCGCTCAAGTCCGAGCGGCCCGATGTCGATGTGTGGGCGGTGGATCGGATGGCGGATGCCGCGGCACTGGCGCGCGAGAACAGCGCCGCACTGGGGTTACCCATCGAGGTGCGCGATGGCAGCTGGTTCGAGCCCCTTGGCGAGCCGGATCACGACGAAACGCCACGATTTGCGGTGATTGTCTCCAATCCCCCCTATATTGATGGCGCCGATCCCCATCTCGAGCAGGGTGACGTGCGCTTTGAACCCCGCTCGGCGCTGGTTGCCGATGACGCCGGGCTGGCCGATATCCGCCACATCGTGGCCCATGCCCCCGCTTATCTGTTGCTTGACGGCTGGTTGCTGCTGGAGCATGGCTGGGATCAGGGGGAGGCGGTGCGTCAGTTGCTGCGTGATGGCGGCTACCGTGAGGTAGCCACGGTGCGCGATTACGGGGATAACGACAGGGTGACGCTGGGCCTCTGCCCGCTGCGCTGACGGTTCCTCACTGTTACACGGCGGGTTGCCTGTGCGCCCCCATGCAAGGATTGAATATGGTTTTTGTGCTCAAACACCTGCACCTCACCCTGATAGCCGGGGCCGTGCTGATGTTTATGCTCCGCTTCTACTGGGTACAGACCGCCACTGGCCGAGCCTATAGCGCGCCGGTGATGAAGGTCAGCGGCTGGCTCAACGGTCTGGTGGTGCTCTCCGGCGTATTGCTCTGCATGGTGCTGGATCTCAACCCGTTCAATAACGGAACGCCCTGGCTCAGCGAGAAGCTGATGGCCATTCTGGTGCTGGTATTTCTGGCGGCGATGGCGCTGCGGTTGGCCAAAAGCAATCTGGTGCGCTGGTGCTCCTTTCTGGGGGCGCTCGGCTGGATCTACTTTATTGCCAAGTTGGCAGTGCTCAAACAGACGAGTGTGTTCGGCTAAGGCATGAAGAGAATGTTACACATAGACGAATGGACCGATTTCGAAGCCCACGACATCACCGAGCTGGCGTTGTCAGTCAGCGACGAGATTTATGGCTCGGTCGAGGAGGGGATGCGCGAGTTGAACCTGCTGGACGAGTGGCTGGACGAGCAGATCGAAGAGGGCACCTGTGACGAGGTGCGCCAGCAGTTGCTGCAAGGCTTCTACCACAGCCTCGGTTTTCATGGCGACTGGCAGGATTATTTCTCTGCCAACAACTGCGATCTCAATCAGGTGCTGGTTCAGCGCAAAGGGATCCCGGTCAGCCTCGGCATTCTCATCATCCAGCTGGGGCGCAAGCTTGGGCTCGATGTGGAGGGGATCTGCTTCCCCGGCCACTTCCTGGTGAGCTTTGCCGGTGGCGAGGGGGAGGTCTATGTCGACCCCTTTACCGGCGACGAGCTGAGCCTGGCCCGCATCGAGCTGCTGCTGCGCGGTGCGTTGGGGGACTTGGCGACCCTGACCCCCGACTACCTGCAGCCCTCCGGCCAGTGGGAGATCATCGAACGGCTGCTCAACGTCAGCAAGGGGGCCCTGCTGCGGGAAGATCGTATGCCCGAGGCGCTGCGTTGCAGCGAGCTGTTGTTGCGGATGAAGCCCGGCGATCCGCTGGAGACGCGGGATCGCGGCTTTATCTACGAGCAGCTCGATTGCCCGCGTCAGGCCGCCGACGATTTTGAATATTTTATTGAACAATGCCCGGACGATCCCGTCGCCGATGTGCTGAAAGTGCAGCTGGCCGCGCTGGATCTGAGCCCCAAGCCCCTCCATTAAGGGCGGCTTGAAACTAAACAGAAGAATATCAAGGCCGCTGCGTCCGGTCGCAACGGAGTAACTTGGCTTCAGGCCCTTTTATTAAGGATGTCTTGGAGTTGAAACAGAAGAATATCAAGGCCGCAGCGCTCGGCTGCAACGGAG
>NZ_JBFODV010000067.1:0-6710 GCF_040908495.1 Aeromonas sp. R1-1
AAGGGTTTGTCGATCACCTTGATCCGCTCCCCCTGCTCGAAGTTGCCCAGATCGCCGGTCACCTTGGCCTTCTCATAGCGCAGCAGCAAATCCTGATAGAGAGTGCGCTTGACCGCCAGATCCCGCTCCAGCTCGGCGAGCTGGCGCTCGGTATCTCCCTGGGAGTCGACCACCTTGTCCAGCCCATCCAGCTGACTCTTCAAGCCAGCGGCGTTTTGCTCTGCCTCCGTCAGCTGCGTTTGGGCCAACTGCCACTCGGGCCCGCGGGCCATATCCGGCTGGGATTTGAGCTGCTCAAACTCCTGCTGCAACTGGTCAATCTGATAGCGCAGACTCTGCACCTTGCTGTGCTCGTCGCTGTAGCGGGCCCGCAGCAACACCAGCTCGGTGCGCATCAGCTGCAGCTTCTCATCCAGTTGGCGGGCCAGCTGGCTCTCCTGCCCCAGCGATAGCTGATCGACCCGGGCCTTGGCCTGCTGCAGGGTGATCAGGCTCTCGGCATAGCGCTCCTGCAAACCATAGAGACGGGCGACGTTGGTACTCTGCTGCTGGGGCAAGGCGCTGGCATGCTCCCGTTTGAAGTCGGCGAGCAGCTGCTCGGCCTCTTGCAGTTCGCTGCGGCGGCTGTCGAGCTGGCTTTGCAGGAAACGTTCGGACGATTCCGCCGACTGGCGCCCCTTGCTGAGCAGGTTGAAGAAAAAGCGCCGCGAAATGGCTTCGAGCAAACCGGCGCTGTTGGCCGCCGAATCCGCTTTGACCTTTATCTCGATCACCTCATCGCCGATCAGCCGCAGCGAGACGGCACTCGAGAGCCAGTCCATGATGGCATCGCGCTGGGCTGGCGGGGTCTCGTCATTGACCAGACCGCGATCCCGCGCTACCCCGTCCAGCACATAACGGCTGCGCAGCAGGGCTTCGAGCACCGCAAAGCGATCCTTGAGACTCTCCTGAGTGATCAGATCCTTGAGGGTCGGGGTCTGGTTGGCATCTTGCGGCACCATAAAGGTGGTGCGGCTCTCATACTCCTTGGGGGTGAGCAGACCGACCGTCACGCCCACCAGCGGCATCACCAGTACCGGGATCACCAGCAGATAGCGACGGCGCCAGGCGGCAAAGAGAATGATGTAGAGGTTGTAATAGAACTGGACAGGCATGGCATCACTCCCTGAGAAAAGCCCTCCCCCCGCACGATGCAAAGGCAGTGCCACCAGAGGTGCTGATCGCCTCTGTGGGCAGATCGCAAGAGTGGTACAAGATTCGCATTCTCCCGCTATCCGGGGTGTTACCCCTTCCCTTGCCGGAGCGCGAACCATGTTGTCATCAACCCCGTCGCACAGACCCCATCCCCGCAGAAGCTCCATCGTTCAAATCGTGCAGCACCTGCAGCCGGGCGGGCTGGAGACCATGGTGCTCAACCTCACGCAGGCGAGCCCTGCCGAGCAACCGGTGCATATCATCTCCCTCGAAGGGCGCAAAGGGGATGTGCTAAGGGCATGGCCCGCCCTGGATCCCTTTGCTGGCAATATTCACTGTCTGGAAAAGCCCGCAGGCTGGTCGCTGGCGACCCTCTGGCGGCTCACCCGACTGCTGCGCCAACTCAAGCCCGTCGCGGTACATACCCACCATCTGGGGCCCATGCTCTATGGCGGCCTCGCCAGTCGGCTGGCCCGGGTGCCCACCCTGGTACACACAGAACACGATGCCTGGTATCTCGATGATCCCCATCAGCGCACGCTGGCCCTGTGGGGGCTGTGCGCCTTCAAACCCACTCTGGTGGCCGATGCCATGCCGGTGGCCAACCAGCTGCTGGCCAAGCTGGGCCAGCTGTCGCCAACCGTGATCCCCAACGGCATCGATGAGCAGCGCTTTGCCCCGGGCGCCGCCGCCCTCGCCCGTCAGGAGATGGGGCTGCCACAAAGGGTCAAACTGATTGGCTGCGCCGCCCGCCTTGAGTCGGTCAAGGGGCATGCCTTGCTGCTGGAGGCGATCCGCACCCTGCCGGAAGAGGTGCATCTTGCGTTGGCAGGGGTCGGCAGTTTGCAAAATGCGTTGCAACAACAGTGTCAGCAACTGGGGATCGCCCATCGGGTCCATTTTTTGGGGCTGGTCGAAAACATGCCGCGCTTCTATCAGGGGCTGGATCTCTTCTGCCTCCCCTCGCTGGCAGAGGGGATGCCGCTCTGCGTGCTAGAAGCACAGGCGTGCGGGGTACCGGTGGTGATGAGCGACGTGGGGGCGGCCAGAGAGATCGTCTGTCAGGACAGCGGCCATATCCTGTCGGAGCGGGATCCCGACCGCCTTGCCCAGCTTCTGGCACAAGGGTTGCTGCACTGCCATAGCCTGCGTGCCGTCACCCGTGAGTTTGTGTGCCAGCAAAGCAGCTTGAGCCGGATGGCTCAGGCCTATCAGCAGCTTTACAGCCGCTGATCAAGCGACCCGATGACCAGAGGAGCATCCCATGGAATGGATCATGATCGTGTTCTGGCTGTGCGCTGTACTGGTGGTCTACCACCATGTCGGCTATCCCCTGCTGCTCAAATTCGGTGGTCGGCAGGCGCGCAAGGTAGCCAATCCGCCCCGCCCTCTGGATCGAGGGTTCAAAACAGACGCCGCCGATGAGGCGCTGCCGACCATCACTTTGCTGATGCCGGTCTACAACGAGGCGGCGACCATCGCGGCCAAGCTGCAAAACCTCGCCAGCCTCGATTACCCCGCCGACAAGCTGTGGGTGCATGTGCATTTCGACGGCTGCAGCGACAACAGTTACCCCATTGCGCTGAGTCAGCTCGGTGATCCCGCCCTGCAGCAGTTGCAGATCAGGCTGTTTGATCACCCCCGCAATCGCGGCAAGGTCGCCGTGCTCAACGAGGCCATGACCCGGGTGCACAGCGATCTGGTAGCCCTCACCGATGTCTCGGCCCTGCTGCCCATCGACAGCCTGCTGCTGGCGGTCGCCCATTTTACCGATCCCAAGGTAGGGGTGGTCGGGGAAGCATACCGCTTCTGGCAACCGGGCTCCCAGGGCGAGGAGAGTTACTGGCACTATCAAAGCCAGATCAAGCTCTGCGAGTCGGCCCTTGGCGGCATGCTGGGGGCTCACGGGGCCTTTTACATGATGCGCCGGGAGTGCCTCACCCCGCTGGCTGCCGATACCATCAACGACGATTTCATCCTGTCGATGCTGGCCATCGCCAAGGGGTATCGGGCTGTCTACGACAATCGCTGCGCCGCACTGGAGCTGGAAGTTTCCGATGCCGCGCTGGAGGCGACACGGCGCAAGCGGATCGGGGCTGGCAACACCCAGCAGCTGCTGCGGTTGCTGCCCCTGCTGCACCCCAAGTTCGGCTGGGTTGCCTTCAACTTTGCCAGTGGCAAGGGGCTGCGGGTGTTGATGCCGCTCTGCCTGACCCTGCTGTGGCTCTGCGCCATCCCGCTGGCCACCCAATCCCTGCTGTTTCAGCTGCTGCTGGGGCTGCAACTGCTGGGGTATCTGCTGGTCATCCTGATCCAGCTGACCCCTGTGCACCCCTGGCCCAATCTATTTCGCAAGATCCACTATCTGGTACTCGGACACTGGTACAACGGCATGGGCACCCTGCGCTACTGCCTGCGCACCCCCATTCGCTTCATGTCACAGGAGAAAGCCGTATGACACACCCCATTCCAAGATTGACCCTGGTGGTCAAACGCAGCATGGATCTGCTCGGTGCCACTCTTGGCCTGCTGCTGACGCTCCCACTGTGGCCGCTGATCATGTTGGCCATCCGACTCGATAGCCCGGGGCCTGTGTTCTTTCGTCAGCTGCGGATCGGGCGCAGCCACGCCACCCATACCGAGCTCTTTTTCATGATCAAGTTTCGCACCATGCGCGCCGACGCCGAGGCGGCTACCGGGCCGGTCTGGTGTGGCAAGGGGGACAGCCGGATCACCCGCAGCGGCGACTTTCTGCGCAAAACCCGGCTCGATGAGCTGCCGCAGTTTATCAATGTGCTCAAGGGGGAGATGTCGCTGATCGGCCCCCGCCCGGAGCGACCTGGGATCGCCAACCGGCTGGAAGATGCGGTGCCGTACTTTATCGAACGCACCTATGAAGTGGCCCCCGGCATTACCGGTCTGGCGCAGGTCAATCAGGGTTACGACGAGTCGCTCGATGATGTGCGCAGCAAGTTGGCGTTCGACCTGGCCTACTCGGTCGCCCTGCTCCACCCCTGGCGCTGGCTGGTGCAGGATGTGCATATCATCGGCAAGACGATCGCCATCATGGTCGGCAAAAAGGGGCGCTAATCCCGCCGCGCCGACCTCAACCACTTCTCAACGCCCATCAGGCCATTGTCACTGCAATGGCCTTTTTTATGGCGCATATTTATGGCACGTCCGCGGTGATCACAGAGAAGTCAGCGACCTGATCGCCATCATCTGACCCCATCCATCCACAGGCCGGATGACTGCTTGCCCCACCGCAGAAACCCAAGCGTTGCGTGATCACAGAAGCAATCCGCCCCCTGCAACCCCTAACACCGGCACATAAAAAAACGAGTAGCCAGCGGCCACTCGTTTTGACAGGTTTCTCTGGGATTCAGGCGCCGTAGACAGCCAGAATATCGGTCACTCTGTTGCTCACGCTGTACCCGCGGGCTATGGTGTTGCGGGCCGCCTGACTCATTTTGCTGCGCACCACCCCATCGCTGCGCAGCCAGTAGTTGACCAGCTCCGCCATATCCCGCACATGGCCGGGCTCTACCAGCCAGCCATTGGATTTGTGGTCGATCAGATTGACCAGCCCCCCCACCGCAAAGGTACAGACCGGTATGCCGTGAGCCATTGCCTCAAGGGCCACCAGCGGCAACCCTTCAAAGCGGGAGGTGATGCAGAGCAGGTCGATGTTGTGCCACTCATTGGCCATGTTCTGGAAACCATGAAGCTGGACGCGATCACCATACTGCTGCAACAAAGCGCTTTTCATGGGGCCATCCCCGTAGAGATGAAACGCCCCATCCGGGCAGAAGGCGGCCAGCTGGCAGAACGCCTCCGGCCCCTTTTCCGGCGAGAGGCGGCCGACAAAGGCAATCCGGTTGCCAGTTACCGTAGCCGGCGTCGCAGGCATGGGAACAAAGTTGCTGATCACCGTGCTCGGCACAGGCAATTTGCGAGCGATGGGCTCGCTCACTGCAATACACTTCGCAAAACGCGCTGTGGTGCGATCCAGCCAGCTGTAAAACTTCAGCAACCCCTCCCCGTCATCCCCACTGTGAAAGGTCGAAACCACCGATTTACCGGTAAACCAGGCTGTCAGCCGCCCCAGCACCCCGGCCTTGTAGCCGTGGGTATGGATCAGCACAGAAGCAGGCTGGCGGGCCAGACGGCGCATAAAGTCGCGGCTGTTTTGGCACACCTCGTAGGGCAAGCCCTGTTGTTTGAGCAGGGTCGTAAAGGGGGTCATACCGTGGTTGCTCACCAGCACTATGGTGGGGCGAAATCCCCTGGCCAGCAGATCGTTGGCCAAGTGGATAATGTGAACTTCAATTCCACCGACCTGACGCGCATCGATGGCCAGCCAGATCTGTTGCATGGGTAACATAGGCACCTCCTCCCGTGGCTCCATGCCACCTGAAATAAGGCGCTGCATAGAGCGGGCCAGTCAGGCAAAGAGGGGCAGGATCAGGCGCCGGGACAGGCGACCAGCAAGAGGGTCATGTCATCGAGGGCGGCATCATTGATGCGCTCATCAAACCAGCGGGCAATGCGATGAGCCAGTTGCTCAAGACCGGGCACCGAGGTCAGGCAGATCGCCTTGAGCTGCGCCTCCCAGCACTGGCGCTCTGCGGCATCACGGCTATCGAGCAGGCCGTCGGTCCAGAACAGCAGGATCTCGCCGGGCTTGAGCTGACGCTCATTGGTCACGAAGTGGGGATCCGGGCGCAAACCGGGCAAGGGGCCGGTCACACCGACCTGACGGATGGTGCCGGGCCCGACCAGCCAGGGCGCCGGGTGGCCCGCGCTGGCCCACTGCACCCGCCCCTCGTTGCCGAGCTCAATACAGAGGGTGGTGAGCAGGGTAGCCCCCAATAACGGATCACTGTGAACCGCATTGGACAAGATGGTCAGCAAGCGGGCGGGGGCGCGTTCCAGATCGTGCGCCGTCAGCAAGCCACGCAGATAACCGGCATAGGCATGGGCAAAAAACTTGGCTTCCGCATCGTGGCCCATCACATCTCCGAGCCACAGCACCCGATCCTTGACCAGCAGAAAGTCCCCGCCCCCCACGGTGGCCGCGCGGGTTTGCAACGCCAGCTGGTATCCCCCTATGGAGGTGGCGGGCAATAACGGGCGCAGCGCCGAGGTCATGCGCTGATCCAGCTGTTCGCCCCATTGCGACTTGAGCTGCTGCGAGCGTTGCAGCACCCGCGAAACCGCCAGCAACAGGTCCTGCTTGGTGATGGGTTTGACCAGAAAGTCATCGATCCCCAGCGCCCCTGCCCGACTCTGGGTCCACTGATCCTGATGACCGGTCAGGAAGATAAAGGGCACCCCTTTCATCTTGGGATCCTTCATCAACTGCTGGCGCAGCCCAAAGCCATCGATCCCCTCCATCTCGATATCGGAGAGCACCAGCGCGGGGGGCTGCTTTCCAAGCGCCAGCAGGGCGGCATGGGAGTCGGCATAACTTTCAACCCGGTAGTGCTCATGGAGATAGGCGGTGAGCAGGGCAC
>NZ_JBFODV010000068.1:0-1790 GCF_040908495.1 Aeromonas sp. R1-1
TGTGACATCGGGAAATGGATAAGCAGTGCGCTCCGAGAGCGACGGGATAAACGACCAGTCATACGATGGATGGACAAAGAGCCTCCACCCTGGTTGTGTAACGAGCAAAATGCCCCGCAGTGCGGGGCATTTTTTTATGGTTTTTTGATGTGGCGCCCGTGGCGGGCTATTTGCCATGGATTTAACTGGTATTACCTGTCAGGACGACTACAATGCAGCACCACTTTTTCGCTCGACCCCAATACATGTCGTCCCAAGATCCCGTATTTGACTCCTCTTTTGAAGCCCGTTTTCTGCATCCCCGCTACTGGTTCAGCTGGCTGGCGCTCGGCGTGCTGATGTTGCTCGCCTTTGTGCCGGTGCGATTGCGCGACCGTTTGGCCGAAGGCTTGGCACCGCTGGTGTTTCGTATCTCGAAAAAACAGATTTATATCGCCAGAACCAATCTGGAGATCTGCTTCCCGGACAAGAGCCCGGAAGAGCGGGATGCCATTGTACTGACCTCGATCCGGGTCGGCCTCAAGAGTCTGTTGGGATTTGGCGAGTTCACCATGCGCAGTCAGCGCTATCTGATGAGCCGGATGCAGGTGATCGGTTGGGAGCATATCGAGGCGGAGCGGGCGGCCGGCCGTCCGGTGATCCTGGTGGTGCCCCATACCTGGCCGGTGGATGCCGCCGGTTACTGCTTCACCCAGCGCGGGGTGCCGATGTGCACCATGATGAAACGGGCGCGCAATCCGGTGTTTGATTGGCACCTCAACCGTGCACGAGCCAAGAACGGTTGCCGTGTTTATGAGCGCAGCGCCGGGATCAAGGCGGTGATCAGGACCATCAAGAGCGGTCGCAGCTTCTTCTATCTGCCTGATCAGGATCATGGCCGCGAGAAGAGCATCTTCGCCCCCTTCTTTGGCTATCCCAAGGCGACCCTGCCTGCCTTGCCCCGTTTGGTGCAGGTCAGTGGCGCCAAGGCGGTGCCGCTGCTCGCCTGCTATGACGAAGCGAACCACTGCTACCGGCTGGAGATTGAGGCACCGTTCGACAACTATCCCACCGAGGATGTGATGGCCGATACCTGTCGCATGAACGACATGGTGCAACAGCAGCTGATGCGCCATCCGGGCCAGTACATGTGGTTCCTCAAGATCTTCGATACCCGTCAGGATCAGGAGGGGCTGGATGGCCTCTACGAAGAGGGGATACGCCGGATCCGCAAGGGATTGTCGCCCCACGGCTGACCCCGAATTTAGATTGATTGAAATGGCCCCAGGTGGGCCATTTTTTATGATAACTCGTCTGATCAGTGCCTTGCGGGTCGATGGCCAGCCTCCCCAGGGTAGAAAAAAATGTCAGGATAACTACAATAACCGTTTGTTTTTGATGACTTGATGGCCGCCATGTCTGCGTTAGATCCGGTATTTGATACCTCATTTCATCGCCGCCTGCTGCATCCCAAATGGTGGGGTAGCTGGTGTGCGCTGGGCCTGCTTTCCCTGCTGGCATTTACTCCCGCGAGACTGAGGGATCGCTTTGCCGATCTGGTCTCACCGACCCTGCTGCGTTTTTCGAAAAAGCAGGCCTATATCGCCGATACCAACCTCAAGATCTGCTTTCCCAAGCTCGATGCCGCCGCACGACAGGCGCTGCTGCTCAAATCGATCCGGGTCGGGCTCAAGACCTTTATGGGCTTTGGCGAGCTCAGCTGGCGCAGCAAGGCACGGCTGACCAGCCGCATCAAGGTCACCGGCTGGGAGCATGTGCAAGCGGAGCAAGCAGCGGGCCGTCCGGTGATC
>NZ_JBFODV010000069.1:0-10135 GCF_040908495.1 Aeromonas sp. R1-1
GGCTGCGCAGGCGCGGGGTGAGCAGCACACCAATCCCGATCAGCCAGAGCGGCAGCAGGGTGAGCCAGGCGAGGGTATCCATCCCCAGCGACAGGGCGCGGCCAATCTCGCCGCTCAACGGGCCGATGGCGGTAAGAAAGGGACGCAGGTTAAGGCCAGTCAGGATCACCAGCACCAGCAGGGCGGTCTGGCCTGCGGGTTGAGCCGCATTTTGTTGATTCATCGGGTGCTGTTTCCGGTTCTGGGAGAGACAGGGGGCATTCGGGACGCGGAGTCATCGGGGCTGAACATGGCAGATCACCGTCAAAGGAGGCAAAAGCGCCAGCCTAGCGGGCTCGAAAGTCATTTGGAAATTAAATGATAGAATGGGCTTCAGTGATTTTGTAAATGGAGCGCCCCATGCTGGATCCCCTGTTACTGCGCAGTTTTGTCGCCATTATCGACACCGGCAGCTTTACCCGCGCCGGTGAACGGGTCCATCTGACCCAATCCACCATCAGCCAGCAGATCCGCCGCCTTGAGCAGCAGCTTGGCTGTCCACTGCTGGATCGCTCCGGTCGTCAGGTGGTGGCGACGGCGGAGGGAGAAAAATTGCTGGGGCTGGCCCGCCGCATTCTGGCGCTGCTGGCACAGGCCGAGGAGCAGGTGAGCGAGGGGAGCGTGTCCCTCAGCCTCGGGGTGCCGGAGGATTTCGCCGCAGGCGCCATTACCCCGGTGCTGGCCGCCTTTGCCCGCGACTACCCCGAAGTACGGTTGGAAGTGCAAAGCGGCCTGAGCCACGAGATCTGGCAGCGCTTCGCGGCGGGAGAGCTGGATCTGGCGCTGGTCAAGCAGACGCGCGGGCAGGGGGCGCCCCTTGCCAGCTGGCGCGAGCCGCTGGTGTGGGTTGACAGTCGCGACTGGCCCGCACGGGAACGGGATCCGCTGCCGCTGGTGGTGTTCCCGAGCGAAGGGCTCTATCGGCGGCAGATGACCGAGGCGCTCGATGGTCTGGGTCGGCGTTGGCGTATCGCCTATGTCAGCGCCAGCCTTGCCAGCTTGCAGGGGGCGGTGAGTGCGGGCATTGGCGTGAGCTTGCTGCCCAAACGGTTGATGCCCGCCGATCAGCTGGCCCTGACCCAGTGGCCCAAGGTGGCGTCGGTGGAGCTGGCGCTGCATGCAGGGGGAAGCGGGAGCGAGCCGCTCACCCGCTTGAGCGCGGCCCTGATCGCCCTCTGTGACGAGGTGATGGGGCTGCAGTAATTTGCGGTATGGGGAAAAGTTGAAGTCTGAAAAAACGCAACAAAGTGTGAGGACGGATCAGTGATCCTTCCCCTCCGCCAGCTTGCGCTCGTAGTCATTTTTTACGATGGCCAGCGCCGCCAGCACCAGCTCGGGGGCCAGCTCATTGGTTTCCAGCAGTTCAATCAGATCCACCGCGAGTTTCACCTCGGGCGGGGCAGTTTCCAGTGACATGGGCAGGGCTCCGGTTGCGGGAAGAGGGGGGATTATACAGGGGCGCCGCCGTTGGCCGAAAGCGCCCCGCTCTATCGGGCAGGGGAATCACCAAGGTCAGAGGTGCTGGCGCATCTCCTTGTCGATCTCCTCGCGCAGGGCGATCAGCTTTTTGGCGTACTGCTGCAACTGCAGATCGCTCTCGCTTACTGGCTGCCACTGAGGCACTGGGGTCGGCTTGCCGTGCTCATCCATCGCCACGAAGATGATGATGCAGTGGGTGGTCTTGTGGCGCTCGGTCTCGGTGGGATGGCGGCTGTAGACATCCACCGCAAGATGCATGCTGGTGGTGCCGGTGTGGATCACCTGGGCGTGAACCTCTACCAGCTGGCCAATCTGGATGGGGCGCAAAAAGCGGATCCCCCCCACATAGACGGTCACCGCATAGCCGCCGCACCAGCCGGCTGCGCAGGCATAGCCCGCCTGATCGATCCACTTCATCACCATGCCGCCGTGTACCTTGCCGCCGAAATTGACGTCGGAGGGTTCGGCCAGAAATTGCAGGGTCAGTTCGCGATTTGGCACAGTTACATCCTTATTGCCTGAAGGGTTTCCCTGAGCTTTGCCCCATCGGCCTGCCCGGTCAAGGGTTCATCCCCGATTCAGGGGGGCGAGGTCACTATCTTGCTCTATCGACGGGAACATAGCCGCAGGAGTGACACCATGAAACAGATGCTGGAACAGTTGCTGGGGGCTGGCAAAGGCTGGCTCAACGAAGGCGGAGACAAGCGCAAGGGGCAGATGCAGGGGGCGCTGGCCGGCGGTGCGCTCGGTCTGCTGCTGGGGAACAAGAAGATGCGCAAATATGGCGGCAAGGCCGCTGCCGTGGGGGGCGCTGCGGCCCTTGGCGGGCTGGCCTACAAGCTCTATCAGGATTGGCAGGCCCAGCAGGCGGCACCGGCCCAGCCCACCCATCCCATCAGTGGGCTGGAAGGCAATGCGCTGGATGCCCGTGCGGCCCTCTTGGTGCGCGCCATGGTGGCTGCGGCCCGGGCCGATGGCCATATCGACGGTGCCGAGCGCCAGAAAATTCAGGAGTATCTGATCGAACAGGGCCAGAGCGATGTCGCCCGCTGGATTGACGCCGAGCTGGCCCGTCCCCTCGATCCCCACGCGCTGGCGCGGGAAGTGACCGACATGGAGCTGGCCACCGAGGTCTATCTCGCCTCCCTGCTCGCCATCGAGGTGGATCACTTTATGGAGCGCGGTTATCTCGACGAACTGGCGCGGGCCCTTAAACTCGATGACAACCTCAAGGGGAGCATCGAGCGTCAGGTGGCCCAACTTAACGCCCCCGCCTGATATCCCTCATCGCCATGGATTGCCGATAACGCCCCGTTCAAGGGGCGTTGTTGTTTAGGTTGCTCGTCAAAAGATGCGGATGAGGCTATTTGAATAGTGGGGCACAGCCCCTAAGATGGCACAGGACCATCACCTTTTTTGCAAGGAGCAACCGTTGGAGATACGCAAGGCAAGCGAACTGGATATCGATGCCATTGTCGAGCTGAACCGGCAGATAGGAGAGATCCACCATGCACATTACCCCGAGGTGTTCTGCCCGCCGTCACCAGAGGAGCGGGAGTTTTTGCTCGATGCCATTGCCGCAGAAGGGCGTCTGTTCTGCGTTGCCGAGCAGGATGGCAGGGTGGTGGGCTTTTTGACGGCGCGGATCGATATCAATGAGAGCGTGCCTTTTCTCACCCGTGCGCCGATTTGCCGTATCGGCTCCGTGGTGGTGGATGAGCAGCACCGCTCCCGCGGGATTGGCAAGGCGCTGATCGCCCATTGCGACGAGTGGGCCAAGGCCCGTGATGCTCAGCAAATCCGGCTGGAGGTGATGGCCTTCAACGAGCGTGCCCAAGCGCTCTATGAGGCGCTGGGCTTCAAGGTGCAGTCACAGATCATGGCCAGATGATCAGTTTTTTATGGCGAGCCAAGGCGCGTCACTCCCCAACTACAAAGGCCCGTTACGGGCCTTTGTTCGTTTCGTCAGCGGCTCTTTGCCACGTTACTTTTCACCGAGTTGTGCGGCAATCAGTGCGGCCAGCCGGGTGAGGGCCTGCTCCAGCTGTTCGCTCCAGGGATGGGAGCTGTTGAGGCGCAGGCAGTGGTTGTGTTGCCCCTGACTGGAAAAGAGGGCGCCGGGAGCCACTGAAAAACCGCTGCCCAGAGCCTTGGCGTGCAGGGCGCGGCTGTCGAAATGGGCAGGCAGCGCCAGCCAGAGAAAGTAGCCGCCATCGGGGGAGGAGATCCGCACCTCGCCCGGCAACAGTCGCTGCAGGGCCGCCCGCATCTGCTGCTGGCGCTGGGCCAGGGTGTGGCGCAGGCGGCGAAAGTGAGCATCGACCCCGCCTTGGCGCAGCATCTCGGCCAGCGCCAGCTGGCTCGGCACATTGGTAGAGAGGGTGGACATCAGCTGCAGCCGCTGCACCCGCTCGGCATGGGGTCCCGCCACCACCCAGCCGACCCGAAAGCCCGGTGCCAGACACTTGGAAAAGGAGCTGCAGAGCAGGCTGTCACCACGCTGATCCCAGTGGCGGATCGGCTTGGGGCGCTCGCGGCCAAAGTAGACCTCGGCATAGACGTCATCCTCCACCAGCGGCACCCCATGGCTGTTGAGCAGCGCCATCAGCCGCGCTTTGTGACTATCAGGCATGGTGTGGCCGAGCGGGTGCTGCACATTGCCCATCAGCCAGCACGCCTTGATCGGCATCTGGCTGAGGGCGTCGGCCAGCAGGTCGAGATCGATGCCCACCCCCGGAATGACCGGGATCTCCACCGCCTTGAGTTTCAGCCGTTCGATGGCCTGCAGGGCACCATAGAAGGTGGGGGACTCCACCACCACCCAGTCGCCGGGCTCGGTCAGCACCTGCAGGCTGAGGGAGAGCGCCTCCATGGCTCCGGTGGTGATGATGATCTCCTGCGGATTGACCGCCACCCCATCGCTGGCGTAGCGCTGGGCGATGGCGCGGCGCAGCGCTTCGTTGCCGGGGGGCAGGTCGGCCACCGTGCTGAAGGGATCGAGCTTGCGCATGCAGCTGGCCAGCGCCCGCCCGAGCTGGGGATGGGGGAACAGGGTCGGGTCTGCCACCGACATGCCAAGGGGGACCAGATCCCGCGATTTGCTCGCCTGCAACACCTCGAACACCAGATCGTTGATATCCACCGAGCCGCTGTAGTGGGTCTGGCTCGGCGTGTGCTGCACGAGCTGTGGTGAGGCGGCTTTGACGTAGTAGCCGGACTGGGGGCGGGCGAGGATCCGCCCCTGACTTTCGAGCAGTTGATAGGCCTGCAACACCGTCATGGGGCTGAGCCCGTGGGTCTTGCAGCTCTGGCGAATAGAGGGGATGCGCTCCCCCGGTTGCCAGATACCATCATCGATCTGGCTTTGCAGGCGGTCGGCCAACTGCTGGTAAAGGGACATGATCTGGATCAACTGTTATAGGTGTAATTCAATATAACTGCATCTGTTATAGGTGTCATGCTCCGTGATGTACTTGTCACGCACGAAACGTGCAAGGCAAATACAACAAAAGAGAGTGACGCATGATCAATCCGGATGACGTGGTCAGCCTGTCTCGCCTGCAATTTGGCGCTACGGCCCTGTTCCACTTCCTGTTTGTGCCCCTCACGCTGGGGCTGTCCTGGATCCTGGTGATCGCCGAGTCGGCTTATGTGATGACCGGCAAGGTGATCTATCAGGACATCACCCGCTTCTGGGGCAAACTGTTTGGCATCAACTTCGTCATGGGGGTCACCACGGGGATCACCATGGAGTTTCAGTTCGGCACCAACTGGGCTTACTACTCCCACTATGTGGGGGACATCTTCGGTACCCCGCTGGCCATCGAGGGGCTGATGGCCTTCTTCCTCGAATCGACCCTGGTGGGGCTCTTCTTCTTCGGTTGGGACAAGCTCTCCCGCGGCAAGCACCTGCTGGTGACCATGCTGGTGGCGCTCGGCTCCAACCTCTCGGCGCTCTGGATCCTGATCGGCAACGGCTGGATGCAAAACCCGGTGGGGGCCGAGTTCAACCTGCTGACCCAGCGGATGGAGCTGGTGGATATCGCCGCCGTGCTGTTCAACCCGGTGGCGCAGGTGAAGTTCGTTCACACCGTCGCGGCGGGCTATGTGGCCGCCTCCATGTTCGTGATGGGGGTGAGCAGCTGGTATCTGCTGCGCAAGACGGAAGTGCAGTTTGCCCTGCGCTCCTTCGCCATCGCCTCCGGCTTCGGGCTGGCGGCCATCCTCTCGGTCATTGTGCTCGGGGATGAGTCTGGCTATCGCACCGGCGAGGTGCAGAAGGTCAAGCTTGCCGCCATCGAGGCAGAGTGGGAGACCGAGCCGGCGCCAGCCTCCTTTACCCTGTTCGGCTTCCCGGATCAGACCGCCGAGACCACCCACGCCGCCATCAAGATCCCGTATCTGATGGGGATCATCGCTACCCGCTCCATCGACGAGGCGGTGACCGGCCTCAAGGATATCAAGGTGCAAAACGAGGCGCGCATTCGCAGCGGCATGGTGGCGGCCGAGGCCCTCGAGCAGATCCGGCAGGGCGATGACACCCCGGCCAACCGCGCCCGCTTCGAGCAGCACGGCAAGGATCTCGGCTACGGCATGCTGCTCACCCCCTATGCCAGCAATATTGCCAAGGCCGGTGAGGCGGAGATCGCCAAAGCGGTCGATGACTCCATCCCGCCGGTGGCGCCGCTCTTCTGGGGTTTTCGGGTGATGGTGGGGCTTGGCATCACCATGCTGGGGCTGATGGTGGTGAGCTTTGTCCAGCTCTGCCGCAACCGGCTGCAAGACTCGCCACGGCTGCTCAAGACCATGCTCTGGAGCATTCCGCTGCCCTGGATTGCCATCGAGGCGGGCTGGCTGGTGGCCGAGCTTGGCCGTCAACCCTGGACCATCAGCGACGTGCTGCCGGTCTCGGCCTCGGTCTCTTTGCTTCAGCCGGGCCAACTCTGGTTCAGCCTGATCGCCATCTGTTCCATCTACACCCTGTTGTTGGTGGTGGAGCTGTTCCTGTTGCGCCATGTGATCCGCAAGGGGCCCGCCATTCTCCATACCGGCCGCTACAGCGGTGAACAACCCGAACTTGCGAGGATCGCCTGATGGATTACGCAACCCTGAAACTCATCTGGTGGGCGCTGGTGCTCTTCATGATGGTCGGTTTTATCGTGATGGATGGCTTCGATCTCGGCATCGCCATGCTGCTGCCGGTGGTGTCGAAAGATGACGACGACCGCCGTCTGGTGATCAACAGCGTGGGGCCGGTGTGGGAGGGCAATCAGGTGTGGCTGATTGCCGGTGCCGGTGCCCTGTTCGCCGCCTGGCCGCTGGCCTATGCCGCAGCTTTCTCGGGGCTTTACATCCCCATGGTGGTGCTGCTGCTCGGGCTATTTTTGCGTCCGGTCGGTTTTGACTATCGCAGCAAGCTGGCCGATCCGGTGTGGCGCCGCTGGTGGGATCGGGCGCTGGTGGCGGGTGGCCTGATACCGGCCCTGATCCTCGGCGCCGCCATCGGTCTGGTGATGGAGGGGCTGCCGTTTCGCTTCGATACGGCGCTGCGCCTGCACTATGGCGCGTTCGACTTCCACTGGGGCTGGCTGCTCTCGGTGCTGGCCACTGCCATCAGCCTGTTGCTGCTGCACGGCGCCGGTTTTCTGCAAGCCAAGGTGATCGGCACCCCTGCGCTGCGGGCACGGGGGATCGCCATCCTGCTGGCCCCGCTGGTGAGCCTCTGCTATCTGCTGGCCGGCTGGCATCTGGTGGATCTGCAAGGGTTTCAGCTGACCGGTGTGGCAGGCCAGCCCTTTGACGGTAACGCCGTGCTGAGTCCGCTGATGAAGGGGGTGATCCCCCACGCCGGAGGCTGGCTGCGCAACTACTTTGACTATCCGCTGCTGTGGCTGGTGCCGATCATCGGGACGCTGGCGCCGCTGGTGAGCGGGATTGCCTCCTGGCTGGAGCGGGGTCGGATTGCGCTGCTGGCCAGCGCCATCGCCTGCGCCGCCATGCTCTGCTCGGTGGCCATCGCCCTGTTCCCCTTCGTGCTGCCCTCATCCCTCGATGCGGTCAGCAGCCTGACCCTGTGGGACAGCACCTCCAGCTACAAGACCCTGGCCATCATGTTCGGCCTCGTACTGGTGCTGATGCCGATCAACCTGGGCTACACCGGCTGGGTCTATCGGGTGGTGCGCGGCAAGCTCGACCGTGCCCGCATCAAGCGCGACAGCCATCAACTCTACTGACCTCAAGGGATCTGCTATGTGGTACTTCACCTGGATTTTGGGCCTCGGATTCGCCCTGCTGCTGGGCTTGTGCAACCTGCTCTGGCTGGAAGCGCGCTGGCAGGCGGACGAACGGGACGGTAACTGACGGCGGGGGGCTCGCGCCCCGCCATGGCCGGTGGCTGGCGTTCACTCGTCGCCATCGGCCCCTCTCTCCCCCTCTTTAAACGACACAAACGACACACTTTCAACCGACAACCAACCGACAGGTAATTGTGATGAAACAGAGATTGAAAGCGGTGGCGCTGGCCATCGGGTGCGCGCTCACCGTCGCCCCGGCCTGTGCCGAACCGGTACAACTGACGCCACTGGATAAAACCTTCACCCTGCAGGTGCTCGGCAGTGGTGGCCCCATCTCCGACGACCTGCGTGCCTCCTCCAGCGAGGTGATCTGGTGGAAGGGGAAATCCCGCATCCTGATCGATGCCGGTGGCGGCGTCTACCTGCGCTTCGGCCAGGCGGGGGCCAAGCTCGAAGAGGTCGATTTTATCGGCATCACCCACTTCCACACCGACCATGTGACCGACCTGCCCGCCCTGCTCAAGGGGGCCTATTTCTTCGAGCGCAGCGATCCGCTGGATCTGGCGGGGCCAGAGGCCGGTTCGGCCTTCCCCAGCATGAGCGGCTACTTCGATGCCCTCTTCAACAAGGACAAGGGCGCTTATGCCTACCTGAGCGGCTTCAAGGATGGCACCGATGGCCTCTTCCCCATCACCTTGCACGATGTGCCCTACCAGAGCCCGCAGCCTCACACCGTCTATCAGCAGGATGGGCTGACCATCACCGCCCTCGGCATCCCTCACGGTGACGTGCCCTGTCTGGCCTATCGCATCGAGAGCGCCGAGGGGACCATCGTTATCTCTGCAGATCAGAACGGCAGCAACCCGGCCTTTGTGCCGTTTGCCAAGGGGGCCGACATTCTGGTGATGCCGCTCGCCATCCACGAAGGGGCCGACCCTGTCTCCGCTTCGCTTCACGCCAAGCCATCTGTGGTGGCCAAGATTGCCGCCGAGGTGAACCCCAAGCTGCTGGTGCTCAACCACTGGATGGGGGTTGGCCTCAATCACAAGAAAGAGGCGATGGCCATCGTCAAACAGCAGTTCCACGGCCAGATCGTGGCTGCCCGTGATCTCTCCAGCTACCCCGTTTTATCCGTCAAGGAGTCCGCTCATGAGTAACTCAAGCAGCAACAAAACCACCGGCAAACTGACCCTCTCCATCGCCATGACCAGCCTGATTGCCCTGACTCCGGGGCTGGCGCTGGCGGCCACCCCGAGCGATGCGCCGGTGAAAGCCGCCCCCAGCGAACAGCACGGCGGCAAGTGTGCGGCGGGCAAGTGCGGCACCGAGAAGCGCTTTGAAAAGCAGGCCCTCGACAGTGATCCGCAGGGGCGGCTGGTACGCGCCCGCGATGGCAAGTGTGGCGTGGCGGGCGAGGGGATTGATGGCAATACATCCAGCCAGGGCAGCAAGATGACGGAGGGGGTATGCGGCCAATAAGCTCCCGCAGTCGGGGGATCGGGCTGCGTCAGGAGCATCTGGATGCGCTCTGCTCCGGCCCCGTCCGCCCCGGCATCGACTTTCTCGAGCTGGCGCCGGAGAACTGGATGGCCATCGGCGGCGCCAAGCGGGCGCAGCTGCATCAGCTGGCCGAGCGTTACCCGCTGGTGGCCCACGGGCTCAGCCTCTCCCTCGGCGATTGTCAGCCCCTTAATCGCCCCCTGCTCAGCCAGATCCGCACCTTTCTGGATGAGTTCGGCATCGGGATCTACAGCGAACATTTGAGCTTTTCCCGCGACCAGCAGGGCTATCTCTATGAGCTCTTACCGGTGCCGCGGCAGTGGGAGAACATCCCCTATCTGGCCGAGCGGATCGCGCAGGTGCAGGAGGCGCTGGCCCGCCCGCTGGTGCTGGAAAATATCTCCTACTACCACGGCTATGACCACGAGATGCCGGAGGAGGATTTTCTCGCCGAGCTGGTGGCGCGCAGCGGCTGCGAGCTGCTGCTCGATATCAACAACGTTTTTGTGAACAGCCGCAACCACGGTTACTGCCCCAAGCGGATGATCGCCGGGCTGCCGGGCAATGCGATCCGCTATTTCCATATCGCCGGTCATCTGGAAGAGGCGGACGGCACTTTATTGGATACCCATGGCAAACCGGTGTGCGAGGAGGTGGTGGCGCTGGCCCGTTATACGGTGCAGACCCACGGCCTGCGCCCCCTGCTGCTGGAGCGGGATCACCATCTGCCACCGCTGGCAGAGCTGGAGGCCGAGCTGGCGCGGGTGCACGGCGCCTGTTGCGAGGCGATTGACAGTCAGGTGCGGGAGGTGCGCTATGGATAG
>NZ_JBFODV010000007.1:0-7523 GCF_040908495.1 Aeromonas sp. R1-1
GGCGCCGTGCAGCTCTATTTCACCTACTTCAACATCTGGCTGGTAGAGCGGCTGGCCTGGGATCCGGCCCAGCTGGCGCAGGCGGCTGTGCTGGTGAGCCTGCCCATGATGGCGGGCTCCTGGCTCGGCTCCCGCATCGCCCGTCACTGGCGCGGCAGCTCCCTCGGCATTGTCGGCCATCTGGTGATGGCGAGCGGCATGCTGCTCTTTATCCTGCCCGTGCACTGGTGGGGACTGGCGCTTACCTTCGTTCCCGCTGGCATCGGCATGAGTCTGGGGGAGCTGGCCACTTCGGTGGCGATCTCCAACCGCAGTCACCCGGAGCAACAGGGGCAGGCGATGGGGCTCTACCGCGCCCTCGCCGTAGGCAGCGAGATCCTGGCGGTGCTGCTCGGCAGTCTGGTGCTGCTGGCCGGTACCGAGTGGCCCTTCTATCTCGCCACCCTCTGCTCCCTTGCCAGTGCCGCCGGTTTCCATCTGCTGCGCCGCCGTGCCGACCGTCGTCAACAGCTGGCCAGCTGCACCTGAGCCGCGAAGGGATCACAGTTCGGCGCTTCGGCTGCGGGCAAGACTTGCATCGGGGCGCCGGGTCTGGGACGGTAAGGCTCTTTGCGGATTTGTTCGATGCTGGAGGAGCTATGAGTGAGTACAAGGCCATCGCGCTCGATATGGATGGCACCCTGCTGACCCGGGATCACAAGATCTCGTCGGCCACCCGGGCAGCCCTGGCGCAAGCCCGCGCCCACGGCATCAAGGTGCTGCTGGTCACGGGGCGCCACTACATGACGGCGCGTCCCTTCCACCACGAGCTGGCCCTCGACACCCCCCTCATCTGCAGCAACGGCGCCTATCTCTATGATCCGGTGCAGAACCGGATCATCAGCGGCGACCCGCTGGCGGCTGCCCCGCTTACCGAGCTGCTGGCCGCGGTCGAGGCACAGCAGATGGGCGCCCTGTTCCATCTGAGCGAGGGGATCGGCTACATCGGCTGTGAAGAGCATGTCACCCGCATCCGCCACTGGTCGGCCAATCAGCCGGACCACCTCAAGATCGCCATCCATCCGGTTGAGGAGCTGGCAGGCTGGCTCGACAACCCGGTCTGGAAGCTGGAGCTGTTCAATCAGGATCCGGCGTGCCTGCACACCTTTATGGGCGAGGTGGTCGAGCAGATGCCCTTTACCCGCGACTGGGCGGCCCCCTATGCGGTGGAGCTGGTACAGCCCGGTTGCAGCAAGGGCAACCGGCTTGCCCAGTGGGCCGCCAGCGAAGGGATTGAGATGGATCAGGTGGTGGCGTTTGGTGACAACAACAACGACATCAGCATGTTCGAGCAGGTGGGGCTGGCGGTGGCCATGGGCAATGCGGCCCCGCAGATCCAGAGCCATGCCCATCGGGTCACGGCCGACCACAACGAAGATGGTATCGCACTGGCGCTACAGCGCTGGGTACTGCCCTGAGCTGACAAGATGCAACATGGCCAGCACGCGGGCTGGCCATGAAGAGAGGGATTAACCGCCGAAGGAGAACTGGATCACCCGATCCGGATAACGCAGACGGTTGTACTCCCGGCGCAGGGATTCGTAGTGGCGAATGGCCCGATCGCGCTTGGCGCGGTAATAGTCACGCTGCTCCGTGTTGGTTTCGTTGCGGATGCTGCGCTCCAGCGTATCGATATCACGCTCGGTACGCTCCAGCTCGTCGCTGATCTCCCGCAGGCGGGCAGCCAGTTTGTACTCTTCGTAGCCACGCTGATACTGCTTGAGGAAGCTGGCGTCATTGGGGCATACCCCCAGATAGGCCTGCCCCTCCTTGCCCTTGCTGTAAGCCAGCTCGGGAATGCAGTAGAGCTCCAGCCCCTTGTCGTAGCCCCGTTTCCACTCGGCTTCATCCACTTTGAGGCCATATTCGCTGCAAGACGAAACGTAATCGCGGGTCGCCTGACGGGTTTTGCCTTCCGATCCATCCTGATAACCCAGGTTGTACCAGCTCATGGTGCGGCACTCATCTTCTGACAGGGCACTGCATCCCGCCAGCAATACCGGCAGGGTCAGCAACAGGATTTTGGGGGACATGAACAGACTCCGGAAAAGATAGTGACCGGCATTCTAGAGAGGATAAAAGGCCATAACAAGGGATGCGCTCCCGTGCGGTCTGGCGCGGTTTATTTGATGTTTTTGTCACTATTCAACGCCGTGCCAGACGGGCGGCCAACCCGCTTTCCTTGTTATCAGGCGCAAGGTAAACTGCCCCATCTTTTAACTGGCGCGCAACAAAAACAATGAAAGTCCTGACCGTCGATTACCGCTCACCCGATGCGGCCCAACGCTTCACCGAATCCCTGCGAACCACCGGCTTTGGCGTGCTGACCAACCACCCCATCCCGAAAGAGCTGGTGCAGTCCATCTACGACAACTGGTATCGCTTCTTCATGAGCGAGCAGAAGCAGGATTTCCTGTTCAACCGCGAAACCCAGGATGGCTACTTCCCGCCGTCGGTCTCCGAGGTGGCCAAGGGCCATAGCCAGAAAGACATCAAGGAGTACTTCCACATCTACCCCTGGGGCCAGATGCCGGAAGAGCTGAAAGAGCAGGCGATGGAGTACTATCGCCTCGCCAACGGTCTGGCCGCAGAGCTGCTGAGCTGGGTCGAGCAGTACACCCCGGCCGATATTGCCGCCAACTACAGCTGCCCGCTCTCCTCGATGATCGAAGAGAGCCAGAAGACCCTGCTGCGGGTGCTGCACTATCCGCCGTTCGATGGCACCGAGGAGCCGGGCGCCATCCGCGCCGCCGCCCACGAGGATATCAACCTGCTCACCATTCTGCCCGCCGCCAACGAGCCGGGGCTGCAGGTGAAGGGCTCCGATGGCGAATGGATGGACGTGCCGTGCGACTTTGGCACCCTCATCATCAACATCGGTGACATGCTGCAGGAGGCCTCTCGCGGCTACTACCCTTCCACCACTCACCGCGTCATCAACCCGACCGGTGGCAGCGCCGCCAAGTCGCGTATCTCCCTGCCGCTGTTCCTCCATCCGCGCCCGGATGTAGTGCTCTCCGAGCGTCATACCGCCCACAGCTACCTGATGGAGCGGCTGCGGGAGCTCGGGGTGATCTAGTCCGCCGACGAGCAGTTGTCAGAGACCAAACCGGAGCAATCTCGCTCCGGTTTTTTATTTGGTGGCAGGATTGGGCTAAAAACAGAATTAAATTAGCCAATCATGCCAATAAATCGCATTTACACCTGATAACCGTCATAGTGATTGCGTAGTGACCTCCGTAACATGAGCGCCATTCTGCCCTGCCAAGGGGCGCTCGATTGGAGTTCTTATGAAGCAGTCCCAATGGTCATCCCGACTCGGCTACATCCTCGCCGCAGCGGGTTCCGCGGTCGGTATCGGCGCAATCTGGAAATTCCCCTATGTCACCGCCGTCAACGGCGGCGGCGCCTTCCTGCTGGTCTTTCTGCTGTTCAGCTTCACCCTGGGGGTGGCGGTACTGATGGGGGAAACCCTGCTCGGCAGCATGAGTCGCCGCGGGGTAGTCGGAGCCTTCTCCGATCTGCTCGGCAAACAGTGGCGCTGGGTTGGGGTAATGGGAGTGATCTCTACCCTGCTCATCTACTGCTTCTACAGCGTGGTGGGCGGCTGGACGCTCGGTTATACCGGCATGGCCCTCTCCGGTCAGCTCAACCATGGGGATGCGGCTGCTCTCACCGCCCGCTTCAATGACTATGTCAGCGGCGACGTCTGGCCAATCCTCACTCACCTGCTGTTTGCCGCCCTCACCTGGATAGTGGTGCAAGGCGGCATTCAGAAAGGAGTGGAGCGCACCTTGCGCTGGATGATGCCGGCCCTGTTCCTGATGATCCTGATGCTGGTCGCCTTTGGCCTCACCCTGCCCAATGCGATGGCGGGAGTACGTCACTTCCTGATGCCCGACTTCAGCAAGCTGGGGATGTCCGGCGTGCTCGATGCCATGGGGCTGGCCTTCTTCTCCCTCTCCATAGGTCTTGGCATTCACACCACCTACGGCGCCTATCTGCCGACCAGCGAAGGGGTTGGTCGCTCCAGCCTCTGGGTGGTACTGCTGGCCAGCATGGTGGCAGTACTGGCGGGGCTGATGATCTTCCCGGTGCTGGCCTCGACCGGTATCGACCCGGCATCCGGTCCCGGTCTCACCTTTATGACCATGCCGGCGGTGTTTCAGCTGCTGCCCTTCGGTCAGGTGCTTGAGGTGATCTTCTTCGCCCTGCTGGTCTTCGCGGCGCTCTCCTCCGCCATCTCCCTGCTGGAGCATTTGCAATGCTTCCTGTGCGAGACCTGGGGCTGGTCACGCCGCACGGCCTGCAGCGCCATCACTGGATTCGTCATGGTTAGCGGTGTTCCGGTCAGCCTGTCGTTTGGCCCGCTGCAACACGCCACCCTGTTTGGCAAAACCATTTTCGAGTTGCTGGACTTTGTTACCTCCAACCTGATGATGCCGCTGTTCGGCCTGATGCTGACGCTGCTGCTGGGCTGGAAGCTGGGACGCAAGGCGCTGCCGCAGGGGATTGCCAGCCATTGGCATCACCTGCTGATGAACTGCTGGCGCTGGATTGCCCCCTTGCTGATCGGCGGGATCTTGATTCGCGGTCTGGTGTGACGGTTACTCTTCGCGGGTGGGCTCATCGGCCCGCCCCTGTGCGGCTCTGACGGCCTCCAGGGCATGCTGCCAGCGGGTGATCTCGGCATCATCCGTTCCCTTGGAGAAGACGATATAGAGACCGGCCTGATGGAGCAGCACTCCACTGCTGACGATGCTGCGCCGGGATAACCCCATCTTGTCGAGGGTGGCCTCCATCACCAGCTCCGCCATCGGCAAGGCATCGATCTTGCCCAGCATCAGCCGCTCTATCGCCTCCCCGACTGTCTTGTAGCGCACCAGATTGGTGTAGCCCTCATGGGTCAACCGCACATCATCGGCATTGCCCAGCACTACCCCCACTCTGGGCAGATCTCGCAGCTGTGCCAGCGAGGTCAGCGGGTGGCGACTATCCGGCGCCTGATAGATAAAGACCCTATTGATAAAAAGCGGGCCAACCCATTTGAAATGGGACTCCCGCTCCGGGAGCCGCTGTACCACGAACAGTCCATAGCCGGGCTCGACCCGTGCCAGCGCCAGCGCCCGCTTGAGCGGGTAAATCCGCACCGGATAACGGGTGCCAAGCTCCTCCTGCACCTCATCGATCAGGCGAATGGCAAATCCGTCGAGCTTGCCGTCGCGGTATTCGGTAAAGGGGGGTAAGTCGTGACTCAGCAGGGTTAATCCGGGCTGCGCCGACACACTCAGGCTGATCAGTAACCAGGGCAGCACCATCCATCTCATACGACATCCTGTCTCATCGTTGTTCCCGTCAGCGCCATGTAGCGGTCACTAGTTCCAGAAGAAGCTACGTCGATTATCGCCCAGTAAATAGCCACAAGGTAGAAAAGATACGGCCCGGCGAGGTTTTCCTCCCACTGAGTTGTACGTATAGCCAGAGTGGTGACAGCGGCACACATAAAAAATTTTTGATTTTATGTGTCAATTATTCTTTCCATGGTTTAGGCTGTTCCCTCATTCATTAGTCAGGTTGTCACCTCATGTCTGCCATCCTCGTGCTGTTTGGTCGATTTTTTAGCTCGCAAGAGAGGTGACCTTGCACGCACAGTTTTTCTGAATGTTCATTGCAAAGGTCGCCTCAGGCGGCCTTTTTTATGGTCTGTCGTTTATTGCTACAGAGGAGTATTGCTTCGATGTCGTGTTACCCGGAGGTTGTATGAGCCAGGTTCAGTGGTCTTCCCGTCTCGGTCATGTGCTGGCCGCAGCAGGCACAGCGATTGGCCTTGGTGCCATCTGGAAGTTTCCCTATGTGACCGCCACCAATGGCGGTGGTGCCTTTCTGCTGGTGTTTCTGCTGTTCAGCTTCACCCTGGGGGTAGCGGTACAGGTCGGCGAAACCCTGCTCGGCAGCCATAGCCAGCGCGGGGTGCTCGGCGCTTTTCGCAAACTGGTGGGGCCGAACTGGCGCTGGATGGGGTATATGGGGATTGCCTGCGGCTTCTTTATCTACAGCTTCTACAGCGTGGTCGGTGGCTGGACCGTGGGTTACGCTGCGCTGGCGATGGCTGGCAAACTCAACCTGAGCGAGGGGAGCGCCCTCACCGCCCTGTTCAACGGCTATGTCAGCAACCCCTGGTGGCCGGTGCTGACCCATCTGGTGTTTGCTGGGCTAACCTGGTGGTTCGTGCAGGGAGGTATTCAGAAAGGAGTGGAGCGGGCACTGCGCTGGATGATGCCCGCGCTCTTCATCATGATGTTGTTGCTGGTAGGGGTCGGTCTCTCCATGCCGGGCTCCATGGCGGGTGTACGCCAGCTGCTGCTGCCGGACTTCTCCATGCTGACCGGCCAGAGCGTGCTGGACGCGCTGGGACTGGCCTTCTTCTCCCTCTCCATCGGGCTCGGGGTACACACTACCTATGGCGCCTACCTGCCCAATAGCGAAGGGGTGCTGCGCTCCGGGGTGTGGGTGGTCACACTGGCAAGCCTTATCTCGGTGCTGGCGGGCTTGATGATCTTCCCGGCGCTGGCCTCCACAGGTATCGACCCTACCGCGGGCCCAGGGCTCACCTTTATGACCATGCCTGCCGTGTTCAGCCATCTGCCGTTCGGTCAGGGGCTGGGGGTGATCTTCTTCCTGTTGCTGCTGGTGGCTGCCCTATCCTCCTCCATCTCCATGCTGGAGCATCTGGTGCGCTTCACCACCGAGGAGTGGGGTTGGTCGCGTCGTGGTGCCTGCCGGGTGTTGACCCTGCTTATCATGGCATCCGGCATTCCGGTGAGCCTGTCGTTCGGCCCATGGAGCGATCTGACCCTGTTTGGCAAGACCATCTTCGAGTTGCTCGACTATCTGACCTCCAACCTGATGATGCCGCTGTTTGGTCTGGTACTGACCCTGCTGCTGGGCTGGCGCCTGGGTGATGCCATTCTCCCTGTAGGCCTGTCACCCGCCCTGCGTCTGGCGCTGCTCTGGTGCTGGCGCGTGGTGGCGCCGCTGCTGATCAGCGGGATCCTGATCCGCGGGATCATGTAGCACCTTGCGCATCTTTGCGGGCAGGCCTTGGCCTGCCCTTTTTATTGCTGGCGTTTACTTTATTACAGGCGTTCATATGAGCAGCATCACGATGGACAGGAGTGCAGTCGGGCAATCTCGGCAGAGCAGAGTAGAGGATGTGCGAAATAACAGAGTGGCAGAGTGGCAGAGTGGCACACTATAAGAGGTGGTGCTCGGCTCGCCACAACGGCAACAGAAGACGCTGGAGTACTGAATTGCGGGCAAAAAAAATCCCCATCTGAGTGGGGACTTTCTCTGCAACCGCAGCTGATATCTCAGCTTCGCTTGCGAATATGGTGGTCGTTACTGGGATCGAACCAGTGACCCCCTCCTTGTAAGGGAGGTGCTCTCCCAGCTGAGCTAAACGACCTGGGATTCTTGAAATGATG
>NZ_JBFODV010000070.1:0-16429 GCF_040908495.1 Aeromonas sp. R1-1
GCATCAGCCTGGCCAGTACCCGGGCGTCTTCGCGATTGTGCTCGAAATCGGTGTGGGCCAGATTACGCATCCAGTTGAGGTCGGCGCCCGCGCAAAAGTGTTTGCCTTCGGCACGTAGCAGCAGGGCGTGAGGGCGTTCGGCGAGATCATGACCATGGAGATGGGCCAGATCATCGAGGCAGTCGAGCAGCCCCAGCATCAGGTCGGCATCAAAGGCGTTGTGGCGGGCCGGGCGCGACAGCACCAGCTCGGCCAGCGGGCCGTGCCGCTCCAGCCGAAACGGGCCCTGTGTTGAAGAGCCAAGTGCTGAGGAAGTAAGTGGATCTGACATCGTTTTGCTCCTTACATCCGGAAGATACCGTACTGCTCGGGTTCAATGTGGGCACCCTGACAGGCGGCGAGCGCCAGCGCCAGCAGGGTGCGGCTCTGGGCCGGGTCAATGACGCCATCATCCCACAGGCGGGCGCTGGCGTAGTAGGGGTGACCCTGGCGCTCATACTGTTCGATCACCGGGGCACGGATGGCGGCCGCTTCCTGCTCGCTCAAATCTTTGCCCTCGGCAGCCAGCTTGTCCCGACGCACCTGCACCAGCACCCCGGCAGCTTGCTCGCCCCCCATGACAGAGATGCGGCTGTTGGGCCAGCTAAAGAGAAAATCGGGCTCATAAGCGCGGCCGCACATGCCGTAGTTGCCGGCACCAAAGCTGCCGCCGACGATCAGGGTGATCTTGGGCACCCGGCTGCAGGCCACTGCGGTGACCAGCTTGGCGCCGTGCTTGGCGATCCCCTCTTTTTCTGCGCTACTCCCCACCATAAAGCCGGTGATGTTCTGCAAAAAGAGCAGCGGGATGGCACGCCGGTTACAGAGTTGGATAAAGTGGGCCCCCTTCTGGGCACTGTCGCTGTGCAGCACGCCGTTGTTGGCGAGGATGCCCACTTCCATGCCGCAAATACGGGCAAAGCCGGTCACCAGTGTGGTGCCGAACAGCGCCTTGAATTCGTCAAAATCAGAGCCATCCACCAGTCGTGCAATCAGTTCGCGGGCGTCGTAAGGGCGTTTGAGACTGGTGCCCACCAGACCGTAGAGTTCCTCGATCGGGTAGCAGGGGGGTTCGTAGCCGGGGCTGCTCTCTACCGGATTGCTGCCCAAATGAGTCACCAGCGTACGGGCGATGGCCAGCGCGTGGGCATCGTCACGGGCCATATGATCCGCCACCCCTGATTGGGCGCAGTGTACCTCGGCGCCGCCCAGGGCCTCGGCGCTGATCTCCTCGCCGGTGGCAGCCTTGACCAGCGGCGGACCCGCCAGAAAGATGGTGGCCTGCTCCCTGACCATGATCGACTCGTCCGCCATGGCGGGCACGTAGGCGCCCCCGGCGGTGCAGAGCCCCATCACCACTGCCAGTTGAGGGATGTTTTGGGCCGACATGCGGGCCTGGTTGTAGAAGATGCGGCCAAAGTGATCCCGGTCGGGGAACACCTCGTCCTGCATCGGCAAGAAGGCGCCTCCGGAATCCACCAGATAGAGGCAGGGGAGACGCAGCCGCTCAGCGATGGTCTGGGCACGCAGGTGTTTTTTCACGGTGAGCGGGTAGTAGGTACCACCCTTCACGGTGGCGTCGTTCACCACCAGCATGCAGAGCCTGCCCGAGACCCGGCCGATGCCGGTGATGATACCGGCGGCGGGTACCGGCTCGTCATAGACCTGCCAGCCAGCCAGCGCCGACAGTTCGAGAAACGGGGAGCCCGGGTCCAGCAGCTGATTGATGCGCTCGCGGGGCAGCAGCTTGCCACGGGCCTGATGGCGGGCGTTGTTGGCCGCGCCGCCCCCTAGCGCGATCTCGGCAATGCGGGCATGGAGATCGTCGACCAGCCCCTGCATTGCAGCCCGATTGGCCGCATATTCCGGGCTCGCCGTATCGAGACGGGAGTGGAGCCTGCTCATGCGTTATCCCCCATCAGCTCGCGGCCGATGAGCCAGCGGCGGATCTCCGAGGTGCCGGCGCCGATCTCGTAGAGTTTGGCGTCCCGCAGCAGGCGGCCAGTGGGGTATTCGTTGATGTAACCGTTGCCGCCGAGCAACTGGATGGCATCGAGCGCCATCTGGGTGGCGTTTTCGGCGGCAAACAGGATGGCTGCGGCGCAATCTTTACGGCTGGTGCGGCCCTGATCGCAGGCGCTCGCCACCGAGTAGACCAGCGCCCGGCTGCTGGCGAGGCGGGTATACATGTCGGCCAGCTTGCCCTGCACCAGCTGGAACTCGCCGATGGCTTGACCGAACTGCTTGCGCTCACGCACATAGGGCAGCACCACGTCCATGCAGGACTGCATGATGCCAAGGGGGCCCGCAGCCAGCACCACCCGCTCGTAATCGAGCCCGCTCATCAGCACCTTGACCCCGCCGTGCAGGGTGCCCAGCAGGTTCTCCTGCGGCACCCGGCAGTTGTCGAACACCAGCTCGCAGGTGCTGGAGCCGCGCATGCCGAGCTTGTCGAGCTTCTGGGCGGTGGAGAAACCGGGAGTGTCGGCTTCAACGATAAAGGCGGAAATCCCTTTGGGGCCCGCACTGGTATCTGTCTTGGCATAGATGACGAAGGTGTCGGCATCGGGACCGTTGGTGATCCACATCTTGTTGCCGTTCAGCACGAAGTGATCGCCCTCGCGCTCCGCGGTGAGGCGCATGCTGACCACATCGGAGCCTGCGCCCGGCTCGCTCATGGCCAGCGCCCCCACATGCTCGCCACTCACCAGCGGTGGCAGGTAGCGCGCTTTCTGTTCCGCCGTGCCGTGGCGGTGGATCTGATTGATGCAGAGATTGGAGTGGGCGCCGTAGGAGAGGCCGACCGAGGCGCTGGCGCGGCTTACCTGTTCCATCACCAGCACGTGGGCCAGATAGCCGAGGTTCACCCCGTCATACTCCTCCGCCACCGTGATGCCGTGCAGCCCCAGCTCACCCATCCGGGGCCAGAGGTCACGGGGAAAGGCGTTGCTCTGATCGATCTCGTTGGCGCGCGGGGCGATCACTTTCTGGCAGAAGGCCGCAACCTGTTCGGTCAGGGCATTCAGGGTCTCATCCATCTGCATCCATGCTCTCCTTGCGGATATGACAGTCGGGTAGGAAGGTTGGTTCGACCGGCTGACTCGGCGTTACGGCTGGCAGTGGTCGGTCCATTTTTGTACTTCACTTCTGTCATAAGTTTACGTTAGCGTAAACGTAAATCAATTGTTAATCTGTTGTGTGTCGATAAAGCGGTGGTAGTGAAAGAGTCATCAGCTATCACGACAACAGCGCCATAGTGGCAGAGCCGACTGACGCAGCGTGTGGGCGCCGCGTCATAAAGCACTAACTCAGGAAAGTAAGCGCGGGAAAATAAGCGTGGGGCAACAAGGGAGCGAACGACAAGATGGATTTTACCCTGACCGATGATCAACAGGCGTATGTGGAGGCGGCCGCCGCCTTTGCCGATGAGGCGCTCAAACCCCATGCCGCGCGCTGGGACAAGGAGCATGAGTTTCCGATCCCGACCATCAAGCAGGCGGCCGAGCTCGGTTTTTGCGGTCTCTATACCCCGGAGCAGTTTGGCGGATTGGGGCTACCTCGCCTCGATGCGAGCCTCATCTTCGAGCGCCTCGCCATGGGGTGTACCTCGACCACTGCGTATTTGACCATTCACAACATGGTGAGCTGGATGCTGGGCAGCTGGCTGCCCACCGAGGTTGCCAAGGAGTGGGTGCCCAAACTGGCCAGCGGCGAATTGCTGGGCTCCTATTGCCTCACCGAGCCGGGGGCGGGTTCCGATGCTGCGGCACTCAAGACCCGGGCGGTGCGCGAGGGTGACAGCTATCTCATCGAGGGGACCAAGGTCTTTATCTCGGGAGCAGGCAGCAGCGATGTGCTGGTGGTGATGGCGCGCACCGGTGGTGAAGGTGCGAAGGGGATCTCAGCCTTTATGGTACCGGCTAATGCCCCCGGCGTGAGCTATGGCAAGGCAGAAGAGAAGATGGGCTGGAACAGCCAGCCGACCCGGGAGGTTGTCTTTAATGGGGTTCGAATTCCTGCCTGCTATCGGTTGGGCGAAGAGGGGGAAGGATTCAAGTTCGCCATGCAGGCCCTCGATGGTGGGCGCATCAATATTGCCACCTGTTCGGTGGGCACCGCCCAGCAGGCGCTGGACGATGCGCTGGCCTATGTGCAGCAGCGCCAGCAATTTGGTCACCCGATCAGCGAATTCCAGAGCGTGCAGTTTCGCCTGGCCGATATGGCGACCGAGCTGGCTGCCGCCCGTTTGCTGGTACGTCAGGCCGCCGACAAGCTGGATCGCGGGGCACCGGACAAGAGTGCCTGGTGCGCCATGGCCAAACGGTTTGCCACCGATGTGGGTTATCGAGTCTGCGATGAGGCTCTGCAACTCTTTGGCGGCTATGGTTATATCCGCGAGTATCCGCTCGAGCGCTATCTGCGCGATACCCGGGTACACCGCATTCTGGAGGGCACCAACGAGGTGATGCGACTCATCATCGCGCGCCGCCTGCTGGCCGATCCCGGTTTGTCGCTGGGCTAACCGGTGGTCGCATCAAGGGGGTGTCTACTACCACCCGATTTGCATCATGCCATGCCGGTTTCGGCTTTGTGAGCCAGCCACAGGTTGGTGTCATTCAAGCCTGTCATCATGGCGGCAGCTTCATCGACAAGGACAATGTTATGACAAGGATCAGACTCGAATATCATGGCCACGTGGCCTATATCACCCTCGACCATCCCCCTGCCAACACCTGGACCCTCGCCAGCCTGCAGGCCTTTTTGCAGATGATGGTGGAGCTCGACAGCCGCCCCGATGTGGTGGCGCTGGTGATCCGTGGTGCGGGCGACAAATTTTTCTGCGCCGGTGCCGACCTCAATATGTTTGTCGAGGGGGATCTCGAGCGGGCTCGTCAGGTGGTCGATGCCTTTGGCAAGGCCTTCGAGGCGCTGGCCCGTTTCCATGGCGTCAGTATCGCCGCCATCAATGGTTATGCCATGGGCGGTGGCCTGGAAGTGGCGCTGGCCTGTGATATCCGTATCGCCGAGCAGCAGGCGTTGCTGGGACTGCCGGAAGCTTCGGTGGGCTTGCTTCCCTGTGCCGGTGGCACCCAGCGTCTGACCGAGCTGGTGGGGCCGGGCTGGGCCAAGCGGATGATCCTCTGCGGCGAGAAGGTGAGTGCCTCGCTGGCCTACGAGATGGGGCTGGTGGAGGAGGTGGTGAAAACCGGTCAGGCGTGGGAGGCGGCGCACCAGATGGCCCATCTAGTAGAGCGCCAGAGCCCGAGCGCCCTGCGCGCCTGCAAAACCCTGATCAATCAGGGCCGCAGTGGCCCGCGGGATGCCGCCTTGCCCCTTGAGCGAGCGCTGTTTCTCGATCTCTTTAGCGATGCCAATCAGTGTGAAGGGGTGGCCGCCTTCCTGGAGAAACGCTTACCGCGCTGGCAATATGGCCCAACAGAATAAATCCATACGGAGCCGTTTATGAGTGAGCCGGTCAAGGTTAGCTGTTATCCCACCGAAGATGGCCATCAGATCGGGGTGTTGACCCTCGACAGCCCTGCGTCTCTCAACGCATTGAGCCTGCCGATGATCCAGATCCTGCAACAGACGTTGACCCGTTGGGAGCAGGATCCCGCCATCGTCTGTGTACTGCTGCTGGGGATGGGTGAGAAGGCATTTTGTGCCGGTGGCGATATCCGCTCCTTCTATTACCGCAAACAGGAGGCAAGCGGATCGGAACTGTTCGAATATGCCCGCGACTTTTTCGAGCAGGAGTACCGGCTCGACCACCACATCCACTCTTACCGCAAGCCCCTGATCTGCGTGGCGGACGGTATCTGCATGGGGGGCGGTATTGGCCTGTTTGCCGGTGCCGATTTTCGGGTGGTGACCGAAAAGAGCCTGTTCGCCATGCCGGAGGTGACCATCGGCCTCTACCCCGACGTGGGGGCGAGCTGGTTTTTAAGCCGGATGCCGGGGCGGCTGGGGCTCTGGCTCGGTCTGACAGGTGCCCGCTTCAACGGGAGTGATGCCATCGGTCTTGGGCTGGCGGATCACGCCATCGCCAGTGGCGAGCGCAGTGCGCTGTTGTTACGCCTCGCCGTGCTCGACTGGACTGGCAGTGGTGATCCCCGTGAGCAGATCGATCTGTTGCTCAGGGGATCGCACCGTGAGGTGGCGGCCCGCTTGCCTGCGCCTGTGCTGCTGCCACATCAACAGAGGATCGATGCCTTGCTGGCGGGGCGCACGTTGCAAAGGGTATTGGCGCGGTTGTTCGAAGCTCAGTTCGATGAACAGGAGACGGTACTCCAGCAGGCGCAGCAGCTCTGCCGCACCGGCAGCCCCATCAGCCGCGCCATTTTGTGGCGTCAATATT
The DNA here is from genome assembly GCF_040908495.1 of Aeromonas sp. R1-1. NCBI lineage: Bacteria > Pseudomonadati > Pseudomonadota > Gammaproteobacteria > Aeromonadales > Aeromonadaceae > Aeromonas > Aeromonas sp. R1-1. The sequence goes on from NZ_JBFODV010000070.1 coordinate 6,398, forward strand.
GGCAGGCTCGCCGCAACTCACTGGCAGAGGTATTTGCCGAGGAGCTGACCCTCTCGGTCAACTGCGTGCTGAAGGGGGATTTTGTGGAAGGGGTGCGGGCACTGCTGATCGACAAGGATAAAGATCCCCGCTGGCAACAGTTGCCACCGGAGGGGGAGTGGCTGAATGAGTTCTATCGCTGGCCGCAGGGGCGCAATCCGTTGGCCTGCAAGGAATAACATCTTGGCAACCGGCGGAAGCCGCCATCAGCAACGCAAGGAGCAAGCGGGATGACAAGGATAGGGTTTATCGGGCTCGGCAACATGGGGGGGCCCATGGCGGCCAATCTGGCCAGGGCCGGGCATACGGTGCAGGTGTTTGATCTGGTTGCCCAAAACATTGAGCGCGCTATCGCCGCTGGCTGCATAGCCGCGGGGGATGCCCGTGAGGCGGTGACCGGCTGCGAGGTGGTGATCAGCATGCTACCTGCGGGGGAGCATGTGCGCGCCCTTTGGTTGGGCGAGAGCGCCGGTGAGCGGGGCGGGCAGGATCTGCTGGCAGCCCTGCCGGTTGGTGCACTGGTGATCGACTGCTCCACTATCGATGTCGACTCTGCCCGTCAGGTCGGGGAGGCGGCCCGCGCACGTGGTTTGCGCTTTATCGATGCCCCTGTCTCCGGTGGTGTCGCCGGTGCGGCCGCCGGGACGCTCACCTTTATCGTTGGCGGCGACGCGGCCGATTTCGAGGCGGCGAAACCTCTGCTCGCCTGCATGGGGCAGAACCTGTTTCACGCCGGGGCGCTGGGCGCCGGGCAGATCGCCAAGATGTGCAACAACATGCTGCTTGCGATCCATATGGCGGGCACTGCCGAGGCGCTGGCCCTCGGGGTGAAGGAGGGGCTGGATCCCGCCGTGCTCTCCACCATCATGGGCAAGAGCTCCGGCAACAACTGGAGTCTGGAGCGCTACAACCCCTGGCCCGGGGTGATGGAGAATGTCCCTGCCGCCCGCAACTATCAGGGGGGCTTTATGACCCGGCTGATGGTGAAAGATTTGGGGCTGGCCATGGCGCTGGCCGAGCATGGCCACAGCGCTGTGCCGATGGGGGCGCTGGCCCGCAACCTGTTCAACCAGCATGCCGCTCAGGGGCAGGGGAGCCGCGATTTCTCCAGCATCGTCGAACTCTATCTGGATAAACAGGATCCCGCCTGACGGGCCACCTCTCTTCAAGGCATCTCCCTTCGACCAGCTACAAGGAGCATTGATGGATATCAAAGATAAGGTCATCGTGATTACCGGTGCCGGACGTGGCTTGGGACGGGCCATTGCGCGGACCTTGGGAGCACAGGGGGCGACGCTGGCGCTGCTCGACATCAATCGCGCCGATCTGGAGGCGACCGCAGCCCTGGTGCGCAGTCAGAATGATCAGTGCGATCAAGATAGCCAGTGCGAGCTGTTTGTCTGCAATGTGGCGAGCGAAGCCGAGGTTGAGTCGGTTTTTGCTGGCATCAAGGAGCGTTTTGGGGGGCTGCACGGTCTTATCAACTGCGCCGGCATTTTACGCGATGGCATGCTGATCAAGGTGAAAGAGGGTGAGCTGGTGGAGAAGATGACGCTGGCCCAGTGGCAGAGCGTGATTGACGTCAACCTCACAGGTACCTTCCTCTGCGGTCGCGAGGGGGCGGCGCTGATGGCGCAAGGGGGGCAGGGGGGCGTTATCATCAATATCTCCTCCATCGCCCGCGCCGGCAATATTGGCCAGAGCAACTATGCCGCCAGCAAGGCGGGGGTCGCCTCGCTGGTGGTGACCTGGGCGCGGGAGCTGGCGCGCCATGGCATTCGGGTGATGGGGATTGCCCCCGGGGTATTTGCCACCGACATGACGGCGGCGATGAAGCCGGAGGCGATGGCGCGGATGCAGCAGGCCATTCCGGTCGGCACCCTTGGCGAGGCGCAACAGCTGGCCGAGACGGTGAGCTTTATTTTTGCCAACGACTATCTGTCGGGAAGGATGATAGAACTGGATGGCGGTTTGCGTTTATAGGGATTTACATAATGGGCCCCGGTGTTTCCACCGGGGCTTTTTTATGCAGATTATTTATACAGAGAGCGCCTGAATGGCAATGCATAGGAACCATGCGAGTCAGGCTGTGTTGGCAGAAAAATGAGAAATATCAATGGGTCTTGGTTAATTTGAGCCAGCTCACAGGCCATATGGGTCAGTGCTGTAAAATTGCGCGCGGTCAAGGCGGTGCATGATTGACGGGACGAGGGATTGCGGTCGGAATAGTCATGCAATATAGTTGCCGCCTTTTTCACGGGGTCAGGATTCCCAGCCCCTCCCATATTGCGCGCAGTATGAATACGGACGCTCTGCCGCCGCCTAAATAAACAGGATTGAAATGGACAAGAAACTAGGGCTGGGCGCCCTCATTTCGCTGGTGATCGGCTCCATGGTCGGCGCCGGGGTCTTCAGTCTGCCACAAAACATTGCTGCGCATGCCAGTGCCGGGGCGGTCGCCCTGGGTTGGGCCATCACCGGTCTGGGCATGATCTGTCTCGCGCTGGTCTATCAGAACCTCTCCATGCGCCGCCCCGATCTCGATGGCGGTATCTTCAGCTATGCCAAGGCCGGTTTCGGCGATTTCATCGGTTTCAACGCCGCCTGGGGTTACTGGCTCTGCCAACTGCTGGCCAACGTCTCCTACGCCATCGTAGTGTTTAGCGCCCTGAGCTACTTCTTCGATACGCCTGACAACGTCATCTTCGGTGACGGCAATACGCCGGTGGCCATCACGCTGGCCTCCATCCTGATCTGGTCGGTGCATGCGCTGGTGCTGCGCGGGGTACAGGTTGCTGCACTGGTGAATATCGTCACTACCATCGCCAAGATGGTGCCGCTCATCGTCTTCTGTGTTGCGATCCTGCTGGCCTTCAACATGGATACCTTCACTCTGGATATCTGGGGCCAGAACAACATAGAGCTGGGCTCCGTGATGGATCAGGTCAAGTCCACCATGAAGGTGACCCTCTGGGTCTTTATCGGGATTGAAGGGGCGGTGGTGGTCTCTGCCCGTGCCCGTCATCGCAAGGATGTGGGCCGTGCCACCGTGCTGGCGCTGCTCGGCGCCTTGACACTCTATGTGATGGTGACCCTCTTCTCGCTGGGTGTCATGAGCCAGCCGCAACTGGCGGCGCTCAAAAATCCTTCGACCGCCATGATCCTCGAAGCCGTGGTCGGCCCCTGGGGCGCCTGGCTTATCAACATCGGTCTGGTGGTGTCGGTGATGGGGGCTCTGCTCAGCTGGACCGTGCTGGCCGCTGAAGTGCCCTACATCGCGGGCAAGACCGGCGTGTTCCCGGGCTGGTTTGCCAAGGAGAACAAGAACGGCTCGCCGCAGGTGTCGCTCTGGTGCTCCACCTGTCTGGTGCAGATCTTCCTGATCATCATCTACTTCCAGAGCAGCACCTATCTGGCGCTGGTCAACATCGCTACCTCGGCGGCGCTGGTGCCTTACGTCTTTTCGGGCGCTTATGGCCTGAAGCTGGCATTGAAAGGGGAGACCTATCAGGGTCAACCTCATCAGCGCAAGCGTGACCTGCTGCTGGCCCTGGTGGCGACGGTTTACGGCTGCTGGCTGGTCTACGCTGCCGGTGTGGAGTACCTGTTGCTGGTGGCGCTGCTCTACAGCCCGGGCATCTTCATCTACTGGAAGGCGCGTCAGCATCACGGTCTGCGCGGCCTTAACCGATTGGAGCAGGGGATGACGGCGGCCCTGCTCGGCTGCGCCGTGCTGGCCTTCTACAAGGTGATGGACGGTACCATTCCACTGCACTAACCGGCACAATGAAGAGATGGCCCTCGCGCCATCTCTTTTTTTTCATGCAGATATCCACTGTTGCCCGGCCGTGTTGGCCAGTTTTTGTTTAACACAGGAATTTTTATGCTGTTTATGGGTTACCTCCTGCTGGGCGCCTTTGCCGGTATGCTGGCGGGACTGTTCGGGATTGGCGGTGGTCTTATCATTGTCCCCGTGCTGGTCATGACCTTTCGCGCTCAGGGTATTGACCCTGAAATAATTACCCATCTGGCCCTCGGCACTTCCCTTCCCACCATGATCTTTACCGGATTCAGCTCGCTTAGAGCGCACCAGGAAGCGGGCGCCGTCGACTGGGTGATGATCCGCAGATTGGGGGCTGGTATGTTGGTTGGTGCCTGGCTCGGTGGTATGACGGCCAATCTGCTCAGTGCCAGTACCCTCAATATCATCATCGGATGCTTCGCCTGGACTATGGCGCTGCAGATGGGGCTCAACCTTAAACCCAAAGCGGAACGCCATATGCCGGGTCCGCTCGGCACAGGCATCGCCGGTACCATCATTGGCTGGATGTCAGCCCTGTTTGGTATTGGCGGTGGCTCGCTGACCGTCCCTTATCTGAGCTGGAACTCGGTGCCAATGCGCAATGCGGTAGCGGCCTCTGCAGCCTGCAGCATGCCCATCGCGCTGGCGGGGAGCCTCAGCTACCTCTATGCGGGTTGGGATCATGCCGATCTGCCCGAGTGGAGTGTGGGCTACATCTATCTGCCCGCCCTGCTGGGCATTGTGCTGACCAGTACCCAGTTCGCGCGCATTGGCGCCAAGCTGGCACACCGATTGTCACCAAGACGCCTCAAGCAGGCATTTGCTCTGCTGATGCTGCTGGTGGGGGCGAAATTTATGCTGTTTAGCTGATTCATTCGGCAGATTGTTGAAAAATAAGGCAAACGATCTGTTGGAGGGTAGAAAGCCGTTGCATTGAACGCCCAGTTTGCCTATTCTCCTCGCCGGTGGTCCTATTGGTCCTCTCGCATTGATAACCCGTCGACCTGGTCAGGACCGGAAGGTAGCAGCCAAGGCGGGGGACTCGAGTGCCGGGATGTGGCTGGTAGGGCCACCACTTGTTTCTGAAATTCAATAAGTTAGCTTCCTAAAGCCCTTGGTCATCCACTTTGTGTGGACGACGAGGAGCTCATCGATGAATCTCTGGCTCAGTCCCCACGGCATCTGGTATTACTGGAAAGTCACCACGCTCCCCTGTGGTCGTCGTAAAGAGATCAAAAAATCCCTGCATACCCGAGACAAGCTGACGGCCCGTGCAGCTGTTGCGAAGCGGCTTTCCTGTGTGCATTCCAGACCCAAGCCCATTCAGTTGCCTGCAGAGGTCAATATTGCCCCACATGAGCAATCAGTAGCCCGGAATCCAAGGTTTTACTGTTTGGTGACACGCATGGCTGCGTTGTATTTGAGCCGCCCATGGGAAATATGTCTGTTTATCTCGCTCAGTAGCGTCTCTTTATTGATGGGCTTGGTGATATACCCGTTCATGCCATGGGAAAGATAGTATTGCTTGGATTCCGGCATCGCATCCGCCGTCAGGGCGATGATGGGGATATCTGCCCAAGGCATCTGGGAGGTGCGGATCCGGGTGGTGGCCACCAGGCCATCCATCACTGGCATCTGGACATCCATCAACACCAGATCAAATTCGGTGTGACCCAGTTTCTCCAGCGCCTCTTCTCCCTGAACGGCCAGTGTGACCTGATGGCCCACGGAGTCGAGCATGGCGCCGATCACCTTGCGGTTGGTGGCATTGTCATCAACCAGCAAGATGCGATAGCTCTCCTGATCCAGCGGCTTGGACGGCAGGCAAACAATCGAGGGGGTCGTGGCTCTGGCGGGCCAGATGTAGGTAAAAGTACTGCCATGTCCCTCGCTGCTCTCTACCGAGATATCGCCGCCCATCAGGCGTGCGAGGTTACGGGATATTTCAAGACCCAGGCCCGATCCGCCATATTGGCGGGTGATCGAGACATCCGCCTGGGCGAAACGTTGAAACAGGTTCTTTAGCTGACTTTTGCTCATGCCGATCCCGGTGTCTTGGATCGAGATGCGTATCGAGTGGCGATCCTGCTCCAACAGGGTGCTATCAACATGGATCTTTACTTCCCCCTGATGGGTGAACTTGATGGCATTGCTCACTAGGTTGAAGAGGATCTGGCGCACCCTCAGCGGGTCGATCATCAACCACTCCGGCGTATCGGGGGCAACAGCCAGGGTCAGCTTGATCCCTTTCGCATCGCAGTTGCTCTGCATCAGGGCCCGGATATCCTCCAGCAGCTGGGGCAAGTGATGGGGGGCCATTTGCAGCTCGATCTTGCCCTCTTCCAGCTTGGATACATCCAGAATGTCGTTGAGCAGACCGAGCAGATGGTTTGCCGATTCGCGCGCCGTTTCCAGATAGTCTCGCTCCCTCGGATCCATATCCCGGTCGGCCAGCAGTGAGAGCATGCCGAGAATGCCATTCATGGGGGTGCGAATTTCATGGCTCATGTTGGCCAAAAAGCTGCTTTTGGCCCTTGTGCCTGCCTCTGCCGCCTGATTTGCCCGCAGCAGTTTGTCATTGAGCTGCTGCATCAGTTTGTGTTGCAGAAACGAGATATTCATTTGCCGCCAGATCAGCAGGGCGAGCACAAAGAGCAGCGCAAATTGCAGGGTTGCGATGAGTGTCGTCGTGATTATCTGCTCCCTCACGCTGTCGCGACGCGCCACATCAAACAGGGTCGCCTGCTGGTTCACCTCCAGGGTCAGCTGATGGAGCAGGGGGAGTAGGGAGGCAAGCTGTTGGCGCAGCTCCTGATGGGCAAGATTGTCGAGCGGCTTGGTGGCTTCCGGGCCGAGCCAGATATCTGCCAGAGAGATGTAGGATCGAATGGCTTTGCTTGCCTGCTGGTAGATCTCTGTTTGCTGAAGCAGGCTGCGATCCTTGCTCTCCAACACCAGATCCATGCGGCTGACCAGAATATCGTATCTGAGCTGGAAGGTCGGTTGCGACTCATGGAGCAGCGAGCTTTGAAAACGCAGCGCTTCGTTATAGAGCTGGAAATAGTTCCACATCACGTTGTCTTCGCCCTGGCTGGTACTGCGCTGCAGATCCTGAAATTGCCGGTACTGGATGGTACCAATACCGGCAAAGGCAAGGAGCAGCACACAAAGCACCACAAACAAGAAACGTTGACTGGCCGCCATGGAACGCATGATGGGATTTACTCCACTTTTATCGCGCTGATCTGCCAGATAGCCCGACCGTAATAGAGCTTGTTTTGCAGTTCGGGATATTGATCGAACGGATAGACAAGGAACAGCGGCCCTTTGTCACGCACCGACAGTGGCTTGCCATTGATCGTGCGGGCGAGGATGACCCGATACTGCTCGGCATCGCTTGTCGGCACCTGTACCGAGTAGTCATTGAGCGCGGTAATGGTGAGCTGTTTGCCGGTTGCCCCGACCTTGGCCAATACATCTTGCAGCAGCGGGCCGCGAAAGGTCTTGGCTTCGTCATACCATGGGGTATGGGTTTTGATTTCGTGTACCGGCAGTTGATCCAGCATGGCGCTGTCCCACAGGGCCAGAGCCTGATGAGTGGGGCTGCTGATGGCGCCTTCAACCTTCAACACGGCGCTGTCAGGGGAGGGGGCTGCGTATGCGGTGCCGCAAAGGGCTGCCAACAGTGGTGCGATGTAAAGGCCTGCTTTCATGATCTCTCCTTCCTGGAAAATGGCGGCATGGGGGCCGAGCCAACGGTGGCTTGTGAAGTGTGTCCAAAGGTAAGCAATAATCGGGCCCGGTCTAATGGGCTTGAATTATCAGTCATTTAGCCTGTTATCGGGCGATCTCGGCCAAGGTGAATTGCAGTTTGCAACGTGCGGGGGAGGTTAATTGCAATTTGGCAATCAAAACGAGGAGTGGGTGTCGGTGAATAAGGCGCAAAGAGTATCATTTGGAGAACAAGTGCCGTGGCACTGCCCGGCATAACATTTGCAGCGTGCTGAATGCCGTGACAGCAAATAGTCTGAGAATCGACAAGGAGCTAGCGATGGAAAGCATGACTTACACCCTTAATGATATCCAGGTAGTGGTACTGGAAAACGAGTTTGACGCGATGGCCGTCAGTGAGCTCCGCCCGTTGTTTGAAACCCTCTCGACCCACCCGGGAGATATCTTGGCCGATATCAGCGATGTTCATTTTATCGACTCGTCGGGGATCGGGGCCTTGGTATTTCTCTATAAAAGATTGATTATGAATGGGCATCAGATGGCCCTTGTCTGTGGACCCGGTCAACCCCATGACCTGCTGGAGATGTTGCATATCGACCGGGTGATCCCCTGCCATGAGAGCATCAAGGCCTATATGCGTTCCCGTGGCATGATGGCCGCTGCATCATGAAACGGGTTGGTATCCTGCTCTCGTCCATTCTGCTGTCGGGTTGCGCGCAGTGGCCGCCGGAGGGATATGGCGGCATGGCCGAGGCAAGACCCACCCGTATTCCGGTCAATGAGGATGAACGGCGGGTCTGGTCTCGTTATGATGAGCGTCAGAAGGAACTCGACTTGCAGCTGACGGAATTAAAGCAAGCGAGTCTGCAGGGGTGTATGCCTGCCGAGTTGAAACGACTACAATCTCAACGTATTGATATCGAACGGGATATGCACGGACGGCTCTGGTCGGATGTAGCCTGGCGTCAGACCGCGCTGGCACAATCACTACAACAAGTACGTTTGCGGCTGCAACAGACAACAGCGGATGGCTGTCGTGCTGATTGGTCAGGGCTCCCCTTACGCCAATGGGGGCAGACGTAACAGACGAAAAGGATGTCTATGAAACGGGGCGCTCTCGAAGGATTGATCTGTGTTCTCTTGCTGTTGTTCACCTGCCCGTTACTGGCCTCCACCTTGTTGGCTCCCGGTGATCGGTTGGCCATAGTGCAACCCGGTGAGCCTGCTTTTGATCAGCCTTTCCAGATCAACAAGCAGGGGGAGATTGCACTGCCTGAAGTTGGCAACGTCGTGGTGGGGGGGAAGACCCTGCAACAGGCGGATGAGCTGATCCGCACCGCCCTCAAACCTGTTTACAACAACCTCTCTCAATTGACCGTCACCTTGCTGGAGAAGCGGCTGCTGATCAGCGTGATGGGCTATGTCAAAAAACCCGGCAGTTATGATCTGGCGCCCGATGGCAACGTGCAGATGGCCCTCGATGCCGCTGGCGGTCTGGTGCCCGGTGCCCAGCTCAACAATATGCAGGTGCGGCGTGGCAGCACGGTCTCGAGCTTCGACTACAAGCGTTATCTCGATACCGGCGATGCCAGCGTGTTGCCGCCATTGCAATCCCTTGATGTGGTGTTCGTGCCAGCATCCCCTTTGATCGGCAACGTGCAGATTGATTTTGATGCGGCAACCCTGGCGGCAGGCGGGGATGGCGATACCGGCAAGGCGATCAAGGTGTTTGGCGAGGTCAACAGCCCCGGCGCCTTCAGTTTCAAGAGCGGCAACTCCATCGTGGATCTGCTGATGCGAGCCGGTGGGGTGACCCGCTTTGCCGGGGTGGAGCGGATCCGGGTGATCAATGGTGATGCCCCCGAGCTGTTCGATCTCAAAGCCTATCTCGACTCCGGTAACAACAAGCTGCTGCCCAATCTGGCGCCGGGCGCCACCATCTTCGTGCCCAAGGATGAAGAGCAGATAAAACGGGGAGCGCGCACCATCTACATCATGGGCGAGGTGTTCAAACCTGGCGCCTATGAGGGGCGGGAAGGGGACTCCTTCCTCGATATTCTGGCCAATGCCGGCGGCCCGACCCGCTATGCCGAGAGTCGCCAGATCCGTTTGCTCCGCACCGATGGCACGATCGAACCCATCGACTTGCAGGCCTATACCGAAGGGATGCAAAAGGCGCTTCCCCAAGTCAAACCCGGTGATGCCATTTTTGTGCCGGAAAAGACCGATATCAACGAGAAATCCTGGTTAAAAGTGGCCCCCGGACGGGCGGTGATGGTGATGGGGGCGGTGCGGATCCCGGGCCGCTATGAATGGTCTGACGAGATGTCGCTGCTGGATCTGATCGCCCACGCTGGTGGCCCCAACGAGCGGGCCGATATCGCCAAGGTGCAGATCCTGACCGCCGAAGGGGGGCAGGCCACGCCAACCCTGTTTGATCTCGACAAGTTTCTCCATCA
>NZ_JBFODV010000071.1:0-8138 GCF_040908495.1 Aeromonas sp. R1-1
GGAGAGGGGGGCAAACCTCTGGCTGCCCTTGGGGCAAGGGGGAGATCTTCATGGTCGCCCCTGTTTCATGACTCATAACGCCCCCAGAAAATCGGTCAGCGGGCTGGAGGCTTGGGCCTGCAGGGCGCGGGCGCCAAGGCCGGCTTCATAGGCGCTGCGACCGGCAGTGCAGGCGAGCGCAAAGGCGCGGCCCATGGCGACCGGGTCGCCGCTCACCGCGATGGCGGTGTTGACCAGCACGGCATCGGCACCCAGCTCAAAGGCAGCGGCCGCGTGGCTCGGCGCACCGATCCCCGCATCCACCACCACAGGCACATTGGCCTGCTCGACGATGATGGAGAGAAACTCCCGGGTCACCAGCCCCTGATTGGAACCGATGGGCGCGCCGAGCGGCATCACGGCGGCGCAGCCCACCTCTTCCAGCCGTTTGCAGAGCACGGGGTCGGCGCCGCAGTAGGGCAGCACCACAAAGCCCTCTTTCACCAGCTGCTCGGCGGCTTTCAGCGTCTCGATGGGATCGGGCAGCAGATAGCGCGGGTCGGGGTGGATCTCCAGCTTCAGCCAGTTCGTCCCCAGCGCCTCGCGGGCGAGGTGAGCGGCAAATACCGCCTCGGCGGCGGTCTTGGCACCTGAGGTGTTGGGCAGCAGCTTGACCCCGAGTTGCAGCAAGGGGCTCAGGATATCGTCGTGGGCCTTGCCCGGTTCGAGCCGCTTGATGGCCATGGTGACCAGTTGGGAGCCGCTCGCCTCGATGGCGGCGGCCATCAGATCCGGGCGGGCAAACTTGCCGGTGCCGGTAAAGAGGCGCGATGAGAAGGTGTGATCGGCAATTGTCAGCATGTCAGCCTCCGGCAATGGCGGTGAAGAGGTGCAGTTCGTCACCGTCATTGAGACGGGTCTCGGCCCAGCGGCCACGGGGCAGCACGGCGCCGTTGAGGGCCACCGCTACGCCCTGTGGATTAACGTCTTGCGCCGCCAGCAGGTCGGCCACGCTCTGCCCTGCCGCCAGCGACTGGGCTTTATCGTTGAGTCGAATGGTGAGGGTCATGGGGTGATCTCCTTATCGTGTGTCGGGCATCGGCGCTGCCCGCAAACCGGACAATCGGGATCGGGGGCCAGAGTGAGGGTCTGCCACTGATGGGCCAAAGCATCGAAACGGCGCAATGTGCCGGCGACCGGGCTTGGCATCCCGAGCAGCAGTTTCAGTGCCTCCAGCGCCTGCAAAGAGCCCATCACTCCCACCAGCGGGCCGGTGACGCCGCTGGTCTCGCAGCTCTGGGCGATTTTGGTATCCAGCGGATAGAGGCAGGCGTAGCAGGCGTGATCGCTGCTGGTGCGCGCCATCAGCTGCCCCTGCCAACCCACAGCGGCAGCAGAGATCCAGGGCTTGCCCTGAACCACGCAGGCGGCGTTGATGGCCTGGCGGGTGGCGAGGTTGTCGCAGCAGTCGATCACCAGATCTACCTCGGCCACAAACTCCGGCAGGCTGGTAGCATCGAGGCGCTGGTTGATGGCAATCAGCTCCACCAGCGGGTTGTGGGCAGCCAACCGCTCGCGGGCCAGCTCCGCCTTGGAGTGGTTGACCGCCTCGCTATCGAACAGGATCTGGCGCGGCAAGTTGCTGGAATCGACCGTATCCCCATCGGCCAGCCACAAGGTGCCCACCCCGGCCCCGGCCAGATAGAGGGCGAGCGGCGAGCCGAGCCCGCCCAAGCCCACGATCAGCACGGACTTATCTTTCAGCCGTGCCTGACCTTCTTCACCCACTTCCGCCAGCATCAGCTGGCGGCCGTATCGCAGATACTCTTTGTCACTAAGAGAAGCAGCATCAGAGCGCATATTCAGCCTCCCGTATAACGGTGGCCGAGCGCGGCTCATCCCCCGCCCCCACGGCAGCAAGCAGCCGCTCGGTCGCCCCCTGCCAATCTCGGCTTCCGGTAATGGCCGAGACCAGCGCAATACTGCCCACCCCGCTTGCCTTGACCGCCGCCACCCGCTCCTCGCTGATGCCGCCGATGGCCACCGTCGGCCACTCCGCCATCAGGGCGCGGTAGCGGTGCAGCCGCACCAGCCCCTGCGGGCGCGAAGGCATCGCCTTGGTGTTGGTCGGGAAGATATGACCCAGCGCCATATAGGAGGGGGCCAGCTCGCGCGCACGCATCAGCTCGAAGTAGCCGTGGGTGGAGATGCCAAGGCGCAGTCCGGCCGCCTGAATGGCGGCGAGATCGGCGGTCTCCATATCCTCCTGCCCCAGATGCACGCCCCAGGCGCCCGCCTCGATGGCCTGCTGCCAGTAGTCGTTGATAAAGAGCCGCGCCCCATGGCGGCGACCAAGCTCAACCGCATCGCGAATGGCCGGTGCCACCTGAGTGGCGGGCAGATTCTTGATCCGCAGCTGAATAGTCTTGACCCCCTGCCCCAGCAGGCGGCGCAGCCACTTGACCGAATCCACCACCGGATAGAGGCCGAGGTTGTGTTCGGTTTCGGCAAAGGGGCCCTGCGGCAGGCGGGCGCTGCTTGTCTCATACAATCCGAAGCGACGCTCAAGCGTTGAACCCGCCAATACGGCGCGGGGGAAGTGAGCCAGATCGGAGGGCCAGCCAAGATGGGCGATGGGGCCGGGGCCCGCGCCCACTCCTTGCGCTGCCGCCAACCCCTGTTGCAGGTAGGCACGCGCCAGGGTGATGGCGTCCTCCACCGGATAATCCTGCGCCACCACGGCGGCGATGGCGCTGGCATAGCAGCAGCCGGTACCGTGACCGTGGCGGGTATCGAGGCGCGGCGCCGCCAGCCAGAATTCGCGGGTCTCGTCCTGGTAGTAGTCGAGGCAGAGATCGCCGCTCCACTCCAGATGACCGCCCTTGACCAGCACGGCGCGGGCACCGAGTTCGCGCAGCCGCTGGGCGGCGAAGCGCACCAGCACAGGGCTGGTCGCAGGAATGCCGGTCAGGGCTTCCAGTTCGGGGCCGTTGGGGGTGATGAGCGACAGACGTGGCAACAGCTGCTCGCGCACCGCTTCCAGCATATTGGGCTCCGCCATCGGGGTGCCGCTGCTGGCAATAGCCACCGGGTCGTAGACCACGAAGGGAGCCTCGATGGCCGCCAGTCGGCGGGCCAGCACCTCCACATGGAGCCGGGTCGGCAGCAGGCCGATCTTGATGGCGGCGGGCGGCAAATCGACTCCGAGGGCGTCGATCTGGGCGGTGAAGGTCTGCATCAGCACGGGGTCAACCATCTTCACCGCCACCGAGTTCTGGGCTGTGATGGCGGAGATGACCGAACAGCCATGCACACCAAGATCGTGCAATGTGTGCAAGTCGGCCTGAATGCCAGCTCCGCCGCCGGAGTCGGATCCCGCTATCGTCCAGACCACAGGACGCGAGTCGGTCACGGGCGGCAGATCGGCGGGGCTGACAGCCCCGCTTGCGCTGCTCACGCCTCCTCCCCTGCGGCCTGTTTCAGCGCCGCCGCCTGATGGTAGATCTCGCCGCCGGTCTCCTTGAAGGTTTCAGCCATGCGAGCCATGCCGCTCTCCACCTGAGCCACTACCTGCTCCTGCTGGCCATCCATGCCGACCAGCTTGATCTCCACCGCTTCAAGCTTGGCTGCGTAGTCGCGCACGTCCTGGGTGATCTTCATGGAGCAGAACTTGGGCCCGCACATGGAGCAGAAGTGAGCAACCTTGCCGGACTCCTGCGGCAGGGTCTCGTCGTGGTAGGCGCGGGCGGTGTCGGGGTCGAGCGCAAGATTGAACTGATCCTCCCAGCGAAACTCGAAGCGCGCCTTGGACATGGCGTTGTCGCGGATCTGGGCACCCGGGTGCCCCTTGGCCAGATCCGCAGCGTGAGCGGCGATCTTGTAGGTAATCAGCCCCTGCTTCACATCCTCCTTGTTGGGCAGCCCCAGATGCTCCTTGGGGGTGACGTAGCAGAGCATGGCGCAGCCATACCAGCCGATGAGCGCGGCGCCGATGCCGGAAGTGAAGTGATCGTAACCGGGGGCGATATCGGTGGTGAGCGGGCCCAGCGTATAGAACGGCGCCTCGTGGCAGTGCTCCAGCTGCTCGGTCATGTTGCGCTCGATCATGTGCATCGGCACGTGGCCGGGGCCCTCGATCATCACCTGCACGTCGTACTCCCACGCGATCTTGGTGAGCTCACCCAGGGTGCGCAGCTCGGCGAACTGGGCCTCGTCGTTGGCGTCATAGACGGAGCCCGGACGCAGACCATCACCGAGGGACAGGGCCACGTCATAGGCGGCGCAGATCTCGCAGATTTCGCGGAAGTGCTGGTAAAGGAAGTTCTCCTTGTGGTGGGAGAGGCACCACTTGGCCATGATGCTGCCGCCGCGCGACACGATGCCGGTGAGGCGCTTGGCGGTCATCGGCACGAAGCGCAGCAAGACGCCGGCGTGGATGGTGAAGTAGTCCACCCCCTGCTCGGCCTGCTCCAGCAGGGTGTCGCGGAACAGCTCCCAGGTGAGCTCTTCGGCGATGCCATTGGTCTTTTCCAGCGCCTGATAGATGGGCACGGTACCGATGGGCACCGGGCTGTTGCGCAGGATCCACTCGCGGGTCTCGTGGATGTAGCGGCCGGTGGAGAGATCCATCACGGTGTCGGCGCCCCAGCGGGTCGACCAGACCAGCTTTTCGACTTCCTCTTCGATGCTGGAGGTGACCGCCGAGTTGCCGATGTTGGCGTTGATCTTCACCAGAAAATTGCGGCCGATGATCATGGGCTCCGCTTCCGGGTGGTTGATGTTGCTGGGGATGATGGCGCGACCAGCGGCCACCTCATCACGCACAAATTCGGGGGTGATGTTCTGGGGCAGGCGGGCACCGAAATCGCGGCCCGGATGCTGGGTACGCAACAGTTCGGAGCGCACCCGCTCGCGCCCCATGTTTTCGCGAATGGCGATAAATTCCATCTCGGGAGTGACGATGCCGGTACGGGCGTAGTGGAGCTGGGTAACCCGACGACCCGGCTTGGCGCGGCGCGGTTTCGGCAGATGCTCGAAGCGCAGGTGATCCAGCCCCTCATCGGCCAGCCGCTCCTGAGTGAAGGTGGAGCTGAGCCCCGGCAGTTCGTCGGTATCATCACGCTCCAGCACCCAGTTCTCCCGCAGGCGCGGCAAGCCGCGGCGCACGTCGATGGCGACCCCCTCCTCCCCGTAACGGCCCGAGGTGTCGTAGACCGGCACCGGCTCGTTGGGCTCGAATTGGGGATTTTCTTTGGTGCCGCCGACGAAGGTATCGGCCAGCTGGATTTCACGCAGGGGCACCCGGATATCGGCGCGGGAGCCCTCGATAAAGATGCGGCGGGAGTTGGGGTGAGCCATCCCCTTGAGGCTGTCGATAAAGGCCTGAGCGCTGGAGCGCTGCTCGCGGCGGCTGGATTTGGCGGTATCAGATACAGAAGTAGACATAGCAAAACTCACATTAACCGGTTGAAGTTATGGGTATTTGCTTGTCTGGAGTTCGAGGAGAAGATGAACTTGCGGCGGGGTGTTTATCTCGGGAGGGAGTGCGTGCGGGATGGATCTCCGCGCCGCTGTTCTGCCGCTTCCCGCTCTCTGCATGCTGTGGGCAAGGCGCCCCACGTGCTGGACAACCGGACGGGACAGACTCCCTCCTGTGCGCCCTGACCCATCAAGGGTGATCCCTTCGATGAGCGGAAGAGGCTTGTTCCTCCCCCGGCGCGGCAACCCGCAAGTTACCCTTGTTCCCTTCGCAGGTTTTAACCTGATCAGGTTCCACGGATCCCGAATTAACGGTCTCAGCTTCGCGTCGTTCGACGGTCAGCACTCCGACAAGATGGCGCCAGTATAAGGGGGAAAATTTAAAGCACAAGCCGTTAACAATCTGGCCAACACACCTCTTTCAACAAATGAGTGAACAATGCCTCGCTCACGAGGCCACCCCAAACAGAGGTCAAACCTGCGTTGGCATCCCCTTGGCAAGCCAAAGATTCCCGCTGTGATCATGCAGGGAGAAGAGGAGAAAAAGAGGGAAAGTCGAGGGACACAGAGCAAGAGCCGCGTCTTGCGCAGAACAGAAACAGGCCCCTATGAAAGGGGCCTGCGAGTGAGGTTATTGAACCGGCACTATGGTCAGGGATACGTTGCCAAACCCTTCGTTGGCAAGGGCCTCACTGTCCAGATCCACACCGGTCAGAGCCACACCTTCAGCAGAGGCGTTACGCAACTGCGCAGCCTTCGCGGAACGAGTCTGGGGCTGACCAATCTCGATATCGCCGGCAAACTGGCTCTCGGCATAGAAGTCACCGGTCACTGCCGAACGGATCGGGCGCAGCACACGACCCAGGTTATTCTGCATGGTCGACAAACCATACTCGCTGATGGTCCAGTTCCAGTCCCACCACTTCACTTCACCCGGGATATAACGCTTGTCCCACTGGTAGCGGATGCTGCTCGCCTTGTCGCGGAACGGGCCGACGGCAAAGGTGTGCTCCCAGGTGGGGCGATTCTCCGGATGGGTATACCAGGCATTGCCGCCCCAACGCAGGAAGCCCCTCATGGTCAGGTCATAATTGACCTCGGCCTTGAACTCGTAGGGGTAGGAGATGTTGGACTTGTAGAGGGCAACCCGCACCGGCAGGCTGGAGTGAGGCGGCACCGTGGGGCGCGCTTCAACCGAGACGGTCTCGGTCGTCGAGCCCCCTTTCTGGGAGGCCCAGCTCTGGCTCGCAGCGATCTCGATGGCCAGTTCGGTTTCCCCCACCAACGGCCACTGAAACTTGTTCTTGGTGGTCACCTTCTCGCTCAGGCTGTAGGTGTCGGTCTTCGACCAGTTGGTGGCCTTGTCGTACTTCAGGGTCACCACCACCTGCTGGGGCAGGTCGGTGTAGTTGGTCGCATTGGCCGTGATGGTCTTGACCAGCTGCTTGCCGCTCTCGGTGACCTGACCATGGCTGAAGGAGTCGGGTTCCAGGGTATATGAGAAGTTGCTTACCTTGATGGAGCTCTTCTCCCCACAACGATATCCGGAGCAGCCGCCGTCATTATTTCCCTTTATCAACCAGCCATCGCCAACCCGGGTAACATCCATATCTTCCCCGACATAGGGGCTATGATTTCCACCCACCCAGGCGTATCCCAAATAATGGGCGAGATAACTGACTGGCTTGATAAAATAATCATTGTCGTGGACAAGCCGCCATTGCACATCGACCTCATCACCCGCCGGAATATTCCAGTCAGAGAGTGTTGGTATTTCTCCGGAAACCGGTGAATTGGGATAACACCAGGTTTCTCCGGCAGTGCCCTGTTTGATTTCGCCATTATATCCCGCCCCCATAATCACCCAGCGATCCGCCAGCCCGGTGATCTGCCACTGCCCCATGCGGCTGACCAGATTACCCTTGATACTCATGGCTTCATCGCGGGTCAGAGGACGGTAACCACTGGCACAGACACCCGTGCCAAGGCCCGCCCACTTGACCTGATCAGGGTAGACAGGTTCAGCCGCCTGCACCTGAGCGAGCATCAATGAAGACGCCAAAAACGCCAGATTGGCGGTAATTATTCTATTCATCATTTATCCCTCTTTCAGACATACGATAATTGTTATTGTGTAGAAAGATCCTTTTTCATTTGACAGGTATGGACTCCGACAAAACCTGACACAAATAAAATAAACCACCAAAAAACATCCATGACAAATAAAATAATGGTGATACAGGAAAATAATTAGAGCGATGACTTTATTGAGGGATAAATCATAAATATTGTGACAGTCATTATTTAAGGGCTGCCACAATATGGTGAAACCATATTAAATAAGAAGATACTGAATTACTCTTCCGGATTGATCACTTCAATTCCCTGCAATATTCCATCCGCCGAACGGATCAATACCAGCTCGCTCCCGGCATGCAGATCGGCGGCCGAGCCGTTGACCCAGCGCACCTGCGGATTGAGTGGCACAGTGCCCAGGGTTGCCAGCGTGAGCTGCCGGTCATCGAAGGATTGCAGGCGATCTTGCGCCCGCTGCCAGGGCAGATTGGCCAGCGGGGCTCTGGCGGCCAGCAGCTCAATGCGGGTGGCAACGCCATCGGCCACCAGCAGGGCGA
This sequence comes from Aeromonas sp. R1-1, assembly GCF_040908495.1. NCBI lineage: Bacteria > Pseudomonadati > Pseudomonadota > Gammaproteobacteria > Aeromonadales > Aeromonadaceae > Aeromonas > Aeromonas sp. R1-1. Next base: position 8,091 of record NZ_JBFODV010000071.1, read on the forward strand.
GCTGGTCGCCGGGTTTGAGTGGCTGCGGCCAAATCTCCCCCTGCCGCC
>NZ_JBFODV010000072.1:0-7109 GCF_040908495.1 Aeromonas sp. R1-1
TCCCGGCTCAGGGCCTGGGGAATGCCGTAGAAGTAATCGACCCCGAGCAGCTTGTCGAAGCCGAACAGGCCGTGCACCAGCACTATGGGGTAGCGGGTCTGGGTGTATCCGCTGGCGTGTGCCAGCATGGGCAGGGTGCAGAGCAGCACCAGAAGCCATCTCTTCATCATCAGCATCCTTGTTGATTCGTGAGGAACAGATTGTGTGGCGTACTCCATGTTCGCCGGTGCCAGTATGGTGGCTGCTGATGGGAGAGGCTGTGAGGGGGATCGCAACTCGGGATTCAAAAGGGATTGAGGGTACGGGCGGGGAGGCTGTGCTCCCCGCCCTGCGGCTTATTGCCACTCCACCAGGTGATACTGCTTCTTGCCCCGGCGCAGCAGCAGGTAGCGACCAAACAGCCGATCATCGGCACTCAGCTGTTCATCCTGCTTGATCACACCATTGAGGCTGATGGCCCCCGCCGCCAGCAGCTCGCGGGCGATGCGTTTGGAGTTCGCCAGACCGCAGCTGACCAGCAGGCTGATCAGATCCGTCTCGCCGCTGACGGTGCTGCACGGCATGCCATCCTGCGCCAGCTGGGCCAGATCGCTCTCGCCGAGGCGAGCTACATCGCCGCTAAACAGCAGTTCGCTGATGCGCTGCACCGCAGCCAGCGCCGCTTTGCCGTGTACCAGCTCGGTCAGCTCGTTCGCCAGCACCTGCTGGGCCTGCTTTCGCCCCTGCCGCTTGGCATCTTCCGCCTCCAGTGCATCAATCTCGCTCAGCGACATAAAGCTGTAGTAGCGCAGGAAGCGGTAGACATCCTCATCCGCGGTACCGAGCCAGAACTGGTAGAAGGCGTAAGGGGAGGTGAGCGCCGGATCGAGCCAGACTGCACCACCCTCGGTCTTGCCAAACTTGGTGCCGTCCGCCTTGGTGATAAGGGGCAGGGTCATGCCGTGCACCTGTGCCTGATGGAGACGACGGGTGAGATCCATGCCGCTGGTGATATTGCCCCACTGGTCGTTGCCGCCAATCTGCAGGGTGCAACCGAGCCGCTGGTGCAGCACCGCAAAGTCGTAGGATTGCAGCAGAGCGTAGGAGAACTCGGTGAACGAGATGCCCTGATCCGGGCGGGCCAGTCGCTGGCGCACCGACTCCCGCGCCAGCATTGCATTGACCGAGAAGTGCTTGCCGATATCCCGCAGAAAATCGAGGGCGGACATCTGCCCCATCCAGTCGCCATTGTTGACCAGTTGCGGGGCCGACAGGCCCTCATCGGCGGGCAGCAGCGCCCTGATTTGGGCCGACAGGCTGGCGACCCAACCCTGCACGGTATCGGCACTGTTGAGGCTGCGCTCGGTCGCCTTGAAGCTGGGATCGCCAATAAGGCCGGTTGCCCCGCCCACCAGTGCCACCGGGGTGTGGCCCGCCAGCTGGAAGCGGCGCAGCATCAAGAGCGGCACCAGATGACCGATATGCAGGCTGCCGGCGGTGGGATCGAACCCGCAATAGACGGTGCGCGGGGTGGCAAGATGATCGGCCAGGGCCGCCGGGTCGGAATTCTGGGCCACAAGGCCGCGCTCGGTCAGCTCATCGAGCAGGTGGGGGTTGATCATGGGTGCTCCAACAACAGGGGAAAAGCCGTCATCCTCGCCGTTCTGGCCGGTGGCGGATATGTCCCCTGAGGGACAGTTTTGCCACTCTCGTGTTAGCATTCAGCCATAGCGGGGAATCGCTCCCCGTCACCGGAAACGTGCCACCATGACCCAGCCATTCACCACAGATGCCTTGACCCGCAGCATGACCGAGGTGGTCGATGCCCTGCACAGCAGCGCCTTTCCGGCGGCGCTGGTGCGGCTGATCCAGCAACAGGTGGCGTTTGATTGCGCCCTGCTGCTCGGGGTGGGGCAGCGCCCCGTCTACCTCTACGACAACCTCAATCATCAGCGGGCTCTGTTGTTTGACCGCTACCTCACCAGCCACTTCAGTCAGGATCCCTTTATGCAGGCGCTGGAGCAGGGCTTGCCTGCCGGCGTCTGGACGCTGGCGCAGGTCTCCCAAGGGCGGCTCGATCCCGAATATCGCCACCACTTCTATCAGGCCACCGGCTGGCAGGAGGAGGTGGGGCTGATCCTGCCGGTGCGGGACGGGCTGACGCTGATGTTGTTTCTGGGGCGACTCGACAAGCGCAGTACTCTCAGCCGTGACGAGCTGGCGAGGCTGGAGCTGCTGTTCCCGCTGGTGCATTCGCTCTGTCGTCAGCAGTGGCGGCAGAGCCAGCCGCTGCTGGCCCAGAGCACGGCGCTGCCAGATAGCGCCAGCCTCAAGAGCGCGGTGGAGCTGGCGATGGCGAGTGTCGGGGGGGATCTGCTCACCCGGCGCGAGCGGCAGGTGGCGGAGTTGCTGCTGCAGGGACTGGATACGGAGGCGATTGCCGCAGCGCTCGGGATTGGCAGCGGCACGGTGAAGAATCACCGCAAGCATCTCTATGGCAAGCTGCGGCTCGGCTCGCGGGCCGAGCTGTTCAATCTCTTTCTGAACCACCTCATTACGGCGCCGGTGGAGGCATCGCAGGCGTCATCGGCGGGAGATAGAGAGAGCCCGCCATAGGGTGGGCCGGGGTTACTCGAGGCGCGGGATGGTGGGAGTGGTTTCGGGCAGGATACTGAGCAACTGGTAGCGCTTCATCAGCTGCTTGTATTCATCCCCCTGTCTGACCTTGTCCAGCGCCTGTTGCAGGCGGGCAACCTGTTGCTTGTCTGCCCTCAGGTTGAAGGCGAAGCAGTTGTCCTGCTCTTCAATGATCGCGACGGTGACAAAATCCTCGCTGGGGAAACCCAGCTCTTTGGCCTGATGGCGCAACATCACCTCGTTGCCCGCCACCAGATCGGTGCGTGCCATGATGAGCTGGCGCACCACCTGATCCATGCGCTCCACCGACATCATATTGCCCGGGCTGATCCCGCGGTTGAGCAGCAACTGCTCCCCGACATCTGCCTGCATCACACCAATCTGCAGCTTGGCGAGATCCGCTTTGCTGGCCACTTTGGGGGCATCCTGCTTGCGGCCGACCAGAGCGACCCTGGAGTGGCTGATGGGGCAGACCCAGAGGAAGTGGGGATCCCGCTCCTTGGTGTGCGCCGTGGTAAAGAGCACGGCCTCTTGCTGCTGGGTCAGCAGATACCAGCCGCGGGCCCAGGGCAGAAAGTGGATGGGTTGCTCCGGCTCTCCCATTTCGCGCCACATCAGGCGCAGCAACTCGACCGCCAACCCCACAGGCTGACCATTTTTATCCAGGCCATTGAGTGGCATGTTCTGCTCCGAATAGTAGATAAGTGCCGGAGCTGGGAGCGCGATAAACAGGGCGAGAGAAGCGAGAGCAGGGAGCAGACGACGCATGATGCACTCCTTGTGCGGGTAGTTACCTAACAGTCTATGTGGCCTTTTCCATAACGTCATGATCCGGTAGCGGGATAAAAAACAGGCCACCTTTCGGTGGCCTGTCTGTTTATTTGAGCAGGGCTTCCATCTCCGCCTCTGCCTTGGCGCGCGCCTTGGCCTCCGCCGCTCTGGCTGCATCGGCGACGCTCTCTCCGGCCGTATGGGATGCGGCACTGACGGCCTGCCGGGCTGGTTCTGCAACGGCCTTGGTTGCCTCTTGCGTCACGGTAGCGGCGGCACTGCTGACTGCCTGTTTGGCCGGAGCGGCAACGGCTTTGGTGGCTTCTTTTGTCACGGTTGCTGTAGCGCCGCTGACGGTCTGTTTGGCCGGAGCGGCAACAGCCTTGGTGGCCTCTTGCGTCGCGGTCGTAGCGGCACTACTGACGGCCTGTTTGGCAGGAACGGCAACAGCCTTGGTGGCTTCTTGCGTCGCGGTCGCAGCGGCGCTGTTGACGGCTTGCTTGGCCGGAGCAGCAACGGCCTTGGTTGCATCTTGCGTCGCGGTCGCAGCGGCGCTGCTGACAGCCTGTTTGGCAGGTGTGACAACGGCTTTGGTGGCCTCTTGTGTCACGGTGGCGGTGGTGCTGCTCACAGCTTGCTTGGCTGGCGCAGTGACAGCGGTGGTTGCACTACCAGTCAGATCGGTCGCGCTCTGGCTCACCGCTTGGGTAGCCTGCCCTGTGGCGTTTGCGGCTGCACCGCTGATAGCCTGGCTGGCGCTGTTGGTCAGCGAGCCGGTGACGCCGCGGGTCACTGTGCCCAGCGCGCTGCCAAGGGAGAAGGGGGAGGCGCTACTCTGACTGGTCGCCGCCCCAGTCAGGGCATTGGCCGCCGGGGTGAGCTGGCTGGTGGGGGTCTGCCAGCCCTGCATGGCGGTTGGCCAGGTCGGTGCCGTGCCCGCCAGATTTTCGCCGAAGGTCAGGGTGGTGCCATCCCCTTTTTGCAGCAATACAGACATCTGGTTGGTTTGCGAGTTCCACACCATCCCCGCCTGCTTGGCGATATCCGGCACGGGCGCATATTCGGAGACCACATAGAAAAGCGGCCCCTCCTGCTGTAACTTGTCGGCAGTCTTGAGCAACTGCATGGTGCTGTCGTAGTTGGGGCCAAGGATGGCGGTCATCCGGTCCTTGATCAGGGGTTGTTCGAACAGATTGACCTCGTTCGGGTCAAAGCCGACCAGCGGCTTGAGCAGGGCCCACATCAGCTGGCTGGTGGGGCTCATCATCAGCAATGGGGCAACGCAGGCGGACAACATCAGGCTCAGGCAGGCCGCCTGAAGCAACGGCATGATACGCATTGGGATAATATCCAAATAACGATTTGATAAATAAGGTTATATTTTGTCAGGACGTGACAAATTCACCGGAAGTTTGCGCGTGGCAGCGAGAGACTGCCCGCAGGCGCTGGCAGGCTACCATATTGGTTCCACAATGCCAGCAGGCAGTATGATTGTCAGTCAAGTAAACCCCGTGGCTGGTCGACTCTTCGAGAGTGCCCCCATTGCAACAGGATCCCTCTCATGAAAAATGTACAGCTCTGCTTGCTGGCCTCCCTCTGGCTCGTCCCCGCTCTGGCCGCGTCCAAAACCACTGTGGTGGGCGAGTCTGCCAGTCCCGAGCTGGTGTTGCCGCTGGGCTCATTGCCCGAGCGGGTCTGCTGGTTTGCGGATCAGAAATATTCCGAAGGGGCCCGTATTCTGCAGGGAGATATCTGGCTGGAGTGCGGCCCGCAGAACGACCTCGAGAGCAATGGCCCGTTGGCTTGGCGCTCTCCTGCGGTGGTGTTGCCTGCCACCCGTGGTGCGAAAGATCAGAAGACGATTTCCGTGGGTCAGTGAGGCTTTTCTTGATCCAGCTAAAGACATGGACGTGATCCCTGTCGCATAATGCAGCTCCTTTCTTCTCTTGGCTGGAACCTAAGAAATGGCTCGTCGCTCTTCCAATGCACAACGTCGTCGCAGTAGCTGGTGGTACAAACGCCTGTTGGCAAGGGAGCGGGAAGAGCGTGAAGCGCGTTCCGTCCGGGATTGATACAGCATTGAAAAACGGAGCCTCTGGCTCCGTTTTTGTTGTTGGCAATTTGCCGTCTGGTTATCTTGTCCACCCATCGCATACCCTGTTGCCCGATGCCATCGGCAACTATCCAGAGAGCTGAAACTGTGAGAGTCGACGTTGTCTCCTACAACCCCCAATGGCCAGCCTGCTTTGTAGCTGAAGAGGTTCAATTACGCAGTGCGCTGGATAACTGCTTGCTAGCTGTCCACCATATCGGCAGTACCTCTGTCGTCGGTTTGGCCGCCAAGCCCATCATCGACATCATGCTGGAGGTATCATCGCTGGAGCAGCTCGATGAGCAGAATGGTCAGCTGGAGGCGCTGGGCTATGAGGCGATGGGGGAGTGCGGGATTGCGCACCGCCGCTATTTTCGCAAGGGGGGTGATGAGAGAACCCACCAGATCCACGCCTTCTTGCAAGGGGATGACCATGTGCATCGCCATCTGGCCTTTCGTGACTATCTAAGGGCCCACCCTGCGGTATGCCGGGAATACGCCGAGTTAAAGCAGGCGGTAGCCGCGAGCTGTCAGCACGATATCGAGCGCTACTGTGCGGGCAAGAATGCCTTTGTGAAAGAGCACGAGGCGAACGCGTTGCGGTGGCAGGCCGGGCAGGTGCCTGCTCTCTGAGCGAGCTTGCTCGCAATAGAAAACGGGGGCCATCAGGCCCCCGTTTTGTTTTTGCAGATGTTGCCTGCTTGTGGCTTAGCGCTGCAAGGCGGCCAGTGCCAGTTCGACCCGTTTGGCGTACTCGGGGTCGGCCTGCTCGAAGTGTTTGAGCTGGGCCGCGACGATGGCGTCATCCTCCACATTGATAAGGGAGCGGGCCAGGTTGGCGGCGAGCCGTGAACGCTGCCCCTCGTCCATGATGCGGAACAGGTTGCCCGGCTGGCTGTAGTAGTCGCTGTCGTAGTCGCGAAAATCGTAGTGCAGGGCAGCCCCTTCCAGACTCAGCGCCGGTTCGTGCTCCTCGCTCGGCTGCTGGGTGCCAAAGCGGTTCGGCTGATAGTTGGGGCTGGCGCCGCCATTGCTGTCGCTGCGCATGGCGCCATCACGATGGGCACCGTGGTGGAACGGGCAGCGCGGGGCGTTGACCGGCAGCAGACCATGGTTGACGCCGAGGCGATAGCGCTGGGTGTCACCGTAGGAGAAGAGCCGCCCTTGCAACATGCGATCCGGCGAGAAGCCGATACCGGGCACCACGTTGGCCGGGGTAAAGGCGGCCTGCTCCACATGGGCGAAGTAGTTGTCCGGGTTCTGGTTGAGCTCCAGCACGCCCACCGGGATCAGCGGGTAGTCGCTGTGCGGCCACACCTTGGTGAGGTCGAACGGGTGGATGTTGTAAGTCTGGGCTTCGGCCTCCGGCATCACCTGCACATAGACCTTCCAGCGCGGAAAGTCGCCCCGTTCGATGGCGTTGTAGAGATCCGCCTGACTGGTCTCCCGATCCTGCCCGACGGCGGTGGCGGCCTCTTCATCGGTGTAGAAGCTGTGGCCCTGCTCGGTCTTGAAGTGGAACTTGACCCAGAAGCGCTCGTTGGCATCGTTGATAAAGCTGAAGGTGTGGCTGCCGTAGCCGTTCATCTCCCGCAGGCTCTTGGGGATGCCGCGATCGCTGAACAGTATG
>NZ_JBFODV010000073.1:0-9097 GCF_040908495.1 Aeromonas sp. R1-1
CCAGCCTCGGGGCCCGTCGCCCGCTGCTGCTGACCGACAAGGGGGTCAATGCCACCGGCCTTGCCACCCTGCTGGCCAATGTGCTGGCCGAGGGGGAGCTGCCGGTCGCCGCCATCTGGGACGAGATCCCGGCCGACTCTTCCACCGCCGTGGTGGAGCGGATCGCCAAACGCTATCGCGAGCTCGACTGCGACAGTCTGGTGGCGCTGGGGGGCGGCTCGGTCATCGACACCGCCAAGGCAGTCAACATTCTCACTTCCATGGGGGGTGAACACCTGCTCGACTACTCGGGCGCCGGTTGCCTGACCCGTCCCCTCAAGCCGCTGGCGGTGGTGCCCACCACGGCGGGCACAGGATCAGAAGTGACATTGGTTGCAGTGATCAAGGATGAGGCGAGCGGGCGCAAGGTGCCCTTCACCTCCCCCTTCCTGCTGCCCCAGCTGGCGGTACTCGACCCGCGCCTGACCCAGGGACTGCCTCTCAATATCACTGCCGCCACCGCCATGGACGCCATGACCCACGCTATCGAGGCCTTTATCGGTACCGCCAAGAACCCGGTGAGCGATGCGCTGGCCCTGATGGCAGTGGAGAAGATCGCCAGCGCCCTGCCGCAAATCATCCACGACCCGCAAAACAAACAGCTGCGGCTGCAACTGGCGGAAGGCTCCACGCTGGCTGGGATGGCTTTTTCCAACTCTATGGTGGGGCTGGTGCACGCCCTCGGCCACAGTCTGGGAGCCCGCTGCCATCTGCCCCACGGGCTGTGCATGAACCTCTTTTTGCCCACCGTGCTCGACTACAACCGCCCCGAGGTGGATAGCGAGTTGGCCCGGCTGCTGTTGCCGCTGGTGGGGGCAGAGCGCTTTGCTGCCACCCCGCCCCATCAGCGGGCGGAGGCGACCATCACAGCCATTCGCACCCTGCGCGACACCTTGTGGCAAGCGGTCAAGCTGCCGCGCACCATGAGCGAGGCAGGGGTAAGCGATCGCTCGCTACTGACCGAGATCCGCGATCTGGCGGTCAACGACGGTGCCCTGCTGTTCAATCGCAAGGACGCCGACCGTGAGCAGTTACTCACCCTGCTGGAGCGGGCATGGGCCTAACCCGCAACCTCACAAATAAACTGGAATGGCGCATCGGGATGGTGCGCCAACAATGAAAAGAGCCGCTCAAAATCTCCTTGGTTATCTTGGTTGTGGCTGTACCAAATAGCCCCTGTATCCCCCATCCATAAAGAGATTTTCTTGGCCAACAAGAGTCGAATTTTTCTATTTTTCCCTGCCGTTTCAAACAAAGCTTTGAGTTCAGGGCATGATGCATCGGAAATCGCAATCTGCCGCAGATCCGGGCTTTTCTGACTTTGAGTCAACACCTTCCGGGTAACTTTCAACATTACCGTGTCCATTTTTACCTCTTCTGAACTTGCTGATTATCGCCACATCGATTCGTGCCAAGATAAAAGTCAGAGAGCAAGAGCTGGCTCAATAATCCTGATAACAATCGATACATCATCCACTATCTGTTCTATACCTTGGCTAACAGTTATGTTGTGCCGAGAGACCCAACTTTATGCCAGAGGTGCCCACCATGAGCGACATCATCCATCAGGCCAATCAGCAGCAGTTCATCTGTATGGTGGAGGGGAAAGAGTCGAGACTGCGCTACCGGCGGCTCGATGCCAAGACCATCGACGCCTACAGCACCTTCGTGCCCCCCGAGCTGCGGGTGCAGGGGATTGCCGATCAGCTGGCGCGCGCCTTCTTCAACTGGACTCAGGCGGAGGGGCTCACTATAGTGCCGAGCTGCCGCTACATTGATGTCTGGTTACGCCGCAATGCCAACAACTGAACCTCTGAACTCCGCCCTCGAACAGCAATTCCAAGCCAAAACAGAAGCCCTGCTGCGGGCCGATCCGCAGCGGATGGCCTGCCTGCAAGCCGCGGCCGAGCTCAATCTGCCCGACTGGGCGCTGGGAGCCGGTTTTATCCGCAACCTCATCTGGGATCACCTTCACCACAAGGCGGCGCCCACCCCGCTCAACGATATCGACCTTATCTACCTCGATAGCAGCGACCCGCAAGGGCTGGCCGAGACGGCGCATGAAACCTGGCTGGCAAAGCGGCTGCCAGGTCAGCAGTGGGAAGTGCGCAATCAGGCCCGCATGCACACGCGGCAGCTGGTGGCGCCGTTTGCCAGCAGCCTTGAGGCGCTCAGCCACTGGGTCGAAGTGCCCACCTGCATCGGCGTGCGCCTCACCCGAGATGGCGAGTTCGAGTGGCTTGCCCCCTACGGCTTTACCATCAACTGGTCGCTGCAAGTGAGTGCCAACCCCAGATGTCGTCAGGACAAACAGATTTTTACCCAGCGCATCAAGGAGAAACGCTGGCAGGCTATCTGGCCTGACCTTCAGGTAAACTGGCCATAACCTGATTGCAATCTTTCGATAACCTTGGGCACACTAGGGGAAAAGCTGGTTGTAACTCAATGGGTTAAATAATGCGCGACTTCTTCTCTCTCGAACGCTGGCTACCGGGCCTCGCCGCCCTGCTGCATTACCAGCGCGCCTGGTTGATGCCAGATCTTCGCGCCGGACTCTCGGTGGCGGCAGTGGCGCTGCCCGTCGCCATCGCCTATGCCGAGCTTGCCGGGGTGGGTGCCATCGTCGGCCTCTACTCCTGCATCCTGCCCATGCTGGTCTATGCCCTGTTTGGCACCTCCCGCCAGCTGATCGTCGGCCCTGATGCCGCCACCTGTGCGGTCATCGCCGCTGTGGTAACGCCGCTGGCCGCAGGCGACCCCACCCGTCACTGGCAACTGGTGATGACCATGACCGCCATGACCGGCTTCTGGTGCCTGATTGCCAGCCGCTTCAAGCTGGGAGTGCTGGCGGACTTTCTCTCCCGCCCCATCCTGATGGGGCTGCTCAATGGTGTGGCCATCACCATCATGGTGGGCCAGCTCTCCAAGATCTTCGGCTTCACCTTTAGCGAACGTTACCTCATCGAGCGGATCGCCAGCGGGGCCACCTATATCACCCAGACCCATCTGCCCACCCTGGCCATGAGTCTGGTGGCTCTGCTCACCCTGCTGCTGGCCAAGCGCTACAAACCGGCATGGCCCTCCTCCATGGTGGCCATGGTGGTGACCGCTGCGCTGGTGTGGGGCTTTAATCTCGGCCAGTTTGATATCGCCACCCTGGGGACGGTGGGCTCCGGCCTGCCCGCGTTCCAGATGCCGGAATTTCCCCCCGGTCTGATGCGGGAGCTGGTGCTGCCCGCCCTTAACCTGGCCATGGTGAGCTTCGTCTCCATGATGCTGACCGCCCGCAGCTTTGCCGCCAAGAACGGTTACGAAATCGACGCGGACAAGGAGTTTCGGGCCCTCGGCATGGCGAACCTCGCCTCCGCGGTCTCCCAGGGTTTTGCCATCAGCGGCGCGGATTCACGCACCGCGGTCAACGATGCCAACGGCGGCAAGAGCCAGCTGGTCTCCATCATCGCAGCGGCGGTGATCGCCCTCATCACCTTCTATCTGACGGCGCCGCTCAAATATATTCCCACCGCCGCCCTCGGGGTGGTACTGGTGATGGCCTCCTTGTCGCTCACCGATTTTCGTGGCCTCTGGGCCCTGCGCCACTCCGATCGCTCCGCCTTCTGGCTGGCGCTAGTCACCTTTATCAGCGTGCTCACCATGGGAGTGATCCCCGGGATCACCCTCGCCGTGTTGCTGGGGCTGTTCCAGTTCCTGCGCAATGTGATGCGCCCCACCGACCAGCTGCTTGGCATGGATGACGAGGGGGTGGTGCGCACCCTGGGGGATAACGAACAGGCCAAGGCGATCCCGGGTATTCTGGTCTATCGCTTCAACTCGCCGCTCACCTACTTCAATGCCCCCTATTTCAAGCGCCGGGTGCTGGCCCTGCTGGTGCAGGATCCCCGAGCCCCCAAGTGTCTGGTGATCGATGCGGTCACCTGCTTCACCCATCAGGACATCAGCGTGATGAGCATGGTGGGAGAGCTGCACAAAGAGCTGAAACGGCGCGGCATCCATATGGTGATGGCGGGTCGCCACGGTCAGATGACTCACTGGTTAAAGCAGGCGGGCGTGCGGGTAGGCGATGAGGGGATCATCCTCTGCCCCGACATGTATCAGGCGCTGCGCCTGACCCGCTGCTATCGCGAGCCGGTGTTCAAGGATGATGCGGTGGTGGAGAGCACCACAGATGCCATCCGCTCCAACTGGCCGCAGGATGATGCCCTGCCCGACTCGGCGCGCCTCACCCTGCCAAGCGAACAGGAGGCGGGCGCCACGCCTGCCTGATCCCCTGGCCGATGCAATCCTGCACAAGGATTGCACCGGCCTTGGCCTTGGTGTTAAATGCGCCCCCAGAGGGCACTCCCCCGTGCCCTCCCAGCTGTTGGACATGCCATGCAATCTCAATCCCACGCAGGCCCGGGTACCCTCTTTGCGCTGACCTGGCCGCTCTTTATCGATCTCGCCCTGCACTTTCTGACCGGCGCCCTCAACACCTTCATGGTGGGTCACGTCTCCTATCAGGGAGTGGCCGCGCTGGCGGTCGGCAATCAGGTGTTCGATCTCGCCATCACATTGTTCAGCTTCGTCAGCATCGGTACCAGCGTGGTGATCACCCAGTATCTGGGGGCGGGCGATCGGGAGAAAAGTCGGGTGGTGATCCACACCGCCATCGGCTTCAACCTGCTGATCGGTCTGGTGGCCGCCATCGGCGTGATGGCGGGGGCCAGCACCATGCTGGCGCTGATGAACCTGCCTGCCAATCTGATGAGCGACGGGACGCTTTACTTGCAGATCATCGGTCTCTGCCTGTTACCGGAGGCCGCGGCCCTCTGTCTGGCTGCCACCCTGCGCGCTCACGGCCACACCCGTCAGGCGATGTATGTGACCCTGATCGTCAACCTCATCACCTTCGTCGGCAACCTGCTGCTGCTCTACGGCTGGTTCGGCCTGCCCCAGCTTGGCGTCGCCGGTGTCGCCATCAGCACGGTCGCGGGCCGACTGGTCGGCGTGGTGCTGCTGGTGTGGCTGGTAGCCCGCAAGACCGGCATTCAACTGGTGGTGCGCGATATCGTCCACCCCAGCCGGGAGATGCTCGGCAAGGTACTCCATATCGGCCTGCCGGCGGCGGGGGAGAACCTCTCCTGGATGCTGCAGTTTATGGTGGTGACAGCCTTTGTCGGACTGCTGGGGGACAAGGCGCTGGCGACCCAATCCTACTTCTTCCAGATCTGCCTGTTTATCCTGCTGTTTGGCCTCTCCATCGGCCTTGGCAACGAGATCATCATCGGCCATCTGGCGGGAGCAAGACAGTTCGATCGCGCCTATCAGCAGCTGCTCAAGAGCCTCAAGCTGGGGTTGGCAGTTACCTGCGTCATCGCCGTGGCGGCGGCCCTCAATGGCCGCACAATCATCAGCCTCTTTACCGATGATGCCGACATCATCACCCAGGTGGCGCAGCTGTTTCTTATCAGCCTTATCCTCGAGCCCGGGCGCACCTTCAATCTGGTGGTGATCAACGCCCTGCGGGCCACCGGGGATGCCCGTTTCCCCCTCTACATGGCGTTGCTCTCCATGTGGGGAATTGCCGTGCCACTCTCCTATTTCCTCGGTATCATGCAGGGTTATGGACTGGTCGGTATCTGGCTGGCGCTGGCCTGCGACGAGTGGGTGCGCGGTCTGGCCATGTTCTGGCGCTGGCGCAGTCGTCGCTGGCAAAACAAAATTCTTGTTGAAACAAAAGCGGAATCACAATGAAGAAGATAGGACTCTTGCTGGCTGCCATCCTGCTCAGCCCCCTGGCCATGGCACAAACTGCCCCTGCCGCTCCCAAGGCTCAAGCCACCCAGACCTGGTATGTGGCCCCCATCGCCATCGATGAAACCAGCGACGCCCAGAAGGCGCTGACCAAGGACTTCATGGCCCAGATGATCAAGACCATCAAGATCAACGAGTACCAGACCGGCAAGGCGGTGGGCAACACCAAGAAGCCCAAGTGGCTAATCCGCACCAAGCTGATCCCCGCCAGCAACGAGCCGCTGGTCGGCAAGAAGCACCCGCAGGGTCTCACCTACGGCAAGGGCAATCCGACCCAGGAGATCGTCGGCGAGCTGTTGATGAACGGCACCCTGGTGGCCCACATCGGCCAGGGCTGGCGCGAGCCTATCGTCCCGGGCACGCCGGTGGCTGACAAACTCTCCATCGCCAACTATCGCTACGCCATCGGGGATCAGGCCAAGTCGGCGGATCTGGAAGAGCTGGCCGCCCAGATTGGCTTTGAAGCGGGCAAGGTGATCCACCGCGATGGCAAGCCGCTACCCGAGAAGAAAAAGAAAAAAGAGCAGGCGGACGAAGAGAAAGAGTAACGTTGCCTGCATCCATAAAAGGGGCCAGTCGGCCCCTTTTTTGATCCTGCACCCTCACGCCAACCCTGCCCCTGTTGTGACTTGTCGCACAGTTTGGCTCACCATTCAGATTGACAAATCACTTATCTTGTTTTGATTCAACAAGTTATAAATATCCCGCCGAATACCCCAAATCATTGCCCCCAAATCCGATCAGGATCACATTTATCCCCGGCACTAAGGGGTAGCTTTGGTCTTACAGGCACAATCAAACGAAACCAAGGAGGCTCCATTACATGTTCCCAGAGTACAGAGAACTTATCTCGAAACTGAAGAGCAGTGATGTCCATTTCCAGAAGAAGTTTGACTTGCACAACGACCTGGATGCGGAGATTAGAAAGTTGGAAAAGCATCACGCCAGCGACTATAGCGCCGAGGTGAGAGATCTGAAAAAACAGAAACTCAAACTGAAAGAGGAGATATACGACATCCTCAAACAACATCCACAATAGATGCCTCGAAGAATATGCGGATAAGCAATTTATCCCCCAGCCCGGCCCACGCGCCGGGCTTTTTGTTGTTTCAGTCAATTAGTTGACACCCGAGCCTACCGATCTTGCCGGTAGTTTGTTACATTTTTCCCTTGGAATTCAGGGAATAACGGTGATGATAACATGAGCAGAAAACGATCTTTTTATCATCTCTTGCTGCTTTGCCTGTTCGCATTGAGCCACCCCCTGCAGGCTCAGGAGCCTGAACTGGAGCTGTGGCACTCCCAGCAAGCCGGTTACGTGATCGACGAGGTGATCGCCCGCTTCAATCAGGAGGGGAACCACAGAGTGCGCGTCACCCAGATTGAGCCGGGCAAGATCAAAGCGGATCTCCTGCTGGCAGCTCAGGCCAGGGGGCTGCCCGATCTGATGCTGATCCCCTCCGATTTTATCGGCCTCTATCGCCAGATGACCCTCGCTCCCCTACCGGCCGAGTGGTTTTCCCCCGCGCTGATGGCCAGCGCCTTGCGTTATGTCACCCTGGATCGGCAACGCTGGGGCATGCCCATGATGCAGGGCAACCATCTGATGCTGTTTTACAACAAGGCGCTGGTCTCGACTCCAGTGACCCAATGGCAGCAACTGACTGCTATCACCCCGGCCCTCAAGACCAAGGGGGTCTACCCCGTCAGCTGGCCCTATCACGACATGTACTACTTCGCCGCCTTTTTACACACCTTTGGTGGCTCGCCGGTAACCGAAGGGCGCATCACCCTCGACAGCCCGGCCATGGTGCAGGCGCTGGAGGCCTATCGCACCGTCGCCAGCGAACAGTGGGTCGATCCCGAGTGTGACTATGATACCGCCCTCGCCCGCTTCAATGAGGGCAAGAGCGCCTACCTCATCAATGGGGACTGGGCCTTCAACGATCTGGTGAAGAACATGGGGGATAAGCTGGGCGTTGCCCTGCTGCCCCGCTGGCAAAGCCATCCCATGCACTCCATGAGCGGCGCCTACGTGATGGGAGCCTCCCGCGGGGCGATGGACGATGAGGATCGGCAACCCGTCATCAAGGCATTGATGGCCTTTATCCAGCGTCAGGATATTCAGCAGTCCATCTATCATCAGGGGGCGCTGCTGCCGGTCAATCAGCAGGCTTTTACCGCCATCAGCCGCCGTCCCACGCCTCAGGAAAAAGTGCTGCTGGAACAGTTCACCCTCAGCACCCCCATGCCCTCCGACAGCGCCATGTCCATCGCCTGGCAAGCGATGGAGAAAGGGTTCGAGCGCTTTAAAGAGGGGATCAGTGCCGCCGACACCGCCCGTTATATGCAGCAGCTGGCCGATCAGCAGTACCGGCAGGTCAAAACACCATGAAACATCGCACCTTTCGGCTCGGCCCGACCCTCATCATCATCCTGTTCACCGTCGCCTTGCTGCCGGCACTGCTGGCCAGCACTGTGCTGCTGATCCGCCAGCACCAGATCATCGCCCAGAGCGAGCAGTCGCAGCTGGAGCGGGCCCTCACCAGCATGACCCGCGAGGCCCGCTTTCGCAGCGAGCTGATCGGCACCCAGCTCAATCAGCTCAGCCAGGATCGGGTGCTCCATCAGGCCCTCGACAACTTTCTCTTCTCCAGCCATGCCCGGCTGGCGCTGGCCACCTTTGTCAAATCCAACAGCCTGCTCACCTCGGCCTACCTCATCGATGACAAGGGGCTGGTGGTGGAGTACATCAATGGCCAGGCCTCCCACCTCGAATCGAGCGACCTGATGCCGCAACTGATGGCCTGGGGCAAGACCCGCGAGGCGAAACAGGGCAAGCATCTGCTGCTGCCCGTCGATGATCCCGTGCTGGTCGACGACATGGAGCAAAACCGCAGCGGCGGGCTGGCGCTGGTAGCCCCCATCTATCGCAACCACCAGCGAGCAGGGGTGATGCAGACCCCTTCCGGCTTCGTAATGGCCATTCTCCCCTGGCGGCAGATGGCCCAGTTGCTGGAACCCTATCTCAAGGGAAGCGAATATCTGGTGATCTCCCAGGGCGAGAACCGTCTCTACGAAGGGGCTCACCAGAGCGCCAACGCCATGGATGACAGGGAGCCAAGCAAGATGGCGCAGCCCCTGGCCATTGGCTGGCCCCAGCTGGAGCAGGAGATCACCCCCACCATCACCCTCTACAGCTACAGCAATGACAGGGTCAGCGAGCTCAATAAATCCCAGCAGTTGC
>NZ_JBFODV010000074.1:0-52420 GCF_040908495.1 Aeromonas sp. R1-1
ACCCTCGTAGTGAATGGAGGGGTTGTGGGAAGCGATATTCATATAGCAGCGCAGGGTGTCGAGCACCTCTACCTGATGACCGCGCGCCTGTGCCACCTCGACCAGACGGCGGGTGGAGTAGTTTTTCGGCTCACGGGATAAAATGGCGATCTTCATGACAATTCCGCTAGAAGGCTGTGCCTGGGCAGGATGGGGCGGGAGAGTATAAGGTGCCACAGCGCCAAGACAACGCCAATTGTTTATCCTGACAACAAGACAAACCACGCCAAACCGCACTCTACCCTGTCACTGTGACCAACAGGTTAAACGGCGGCTCTGCGCAGGTTGTTCAACCCGTGCAAGGATGCCGCCGTTTCTCGTTAAAGATCAACCGGTGTCACGCGGAAATCAGTTCAGGTTTGGCCCCAACCAGCGCTCGGCCTCGGCCAGCGTCATCCCCTTGCGAACGGCGTAATCTTCCACCTGATCTTGCTGGATCTGTGCCACCGCGAAGTATTTGCTCTCGGGGTGGGAGAAGTACCAGCCCGACACCGCCGCCCCCGGCCACATGGCGTAGGATTCGGTGAGCTGCATGCCGATAGCCTGCTCCACCTCCAGCAGCTCCCAGATGCTTCCCTTCTCGGTATGCTCCGGACAGGCCGGATAACCGGGGGCCGGGCGGATGCCCTGATAGTTCTCGCGAATGAGCTCCTCGTTGCTGAGGGCCTCGTCGGGAGCATAACCCCAATGTACCTTGCGCACCTGCTCGTGCAGATACTCGGCAAAGGCTTCGGCCAGACGGTCGCACACCGCCTGAATAAGGATGGCGTTGTAGTCATCGTGCTGCGCCTTGTAGGCCTTGGCGATGGCCTCCTCACCGATGCCGCCGGTCACCGCGAAGGCGCCGATCCAGTCGGGTTTGCCGCTCTCTTTCGGTGCCACATAGTCCGCCAGACAGTAGTTGGGGAAGCCCTGCTTCTCGCTCTGCTGGCGCAGGTGGTGCAACACCTTGATGACCTCGGTGCGGGACTCGTCGCTGTAGACCTCGATGCTATCCCCTACCGCGTTGGCCGGGAACAGGCCGATCACCCCGGCGCAGCGCACGCTCTGATCCTTTTCCAGCTGATCCAGCATGGCGTTGGCGTCGGCAAACAGCTTGGTTGCTTCCTCGCCGATGATCTCGTCCTCGAGGATGCGCGGATACTTGCCCGCCAGCTCCCAGCTGAGGAAGAACGGCGTCCAGTCGATGTAGGGGCGCAACACCGAAATGGGCACATCTTCGAACTTCTGCACCCCGAGCTCGCGGGGCTTGGGTGGCTGGTAGCCAACCCAATCCAGCTGATGCCGGTTGGCGCGGGCATGGGCCAGACTGACCGGGCGGGAGCGCGGCTGCTTGCGGGCATGCTGATCCCGGGCAATCTCGTACTCCTTGTTAATGCGGGCGACAAACGCCTCCTTCAGATCCGGGCTGAGCAGGCTCTGGGCCACCCCCACCGCGCGGGAGGCGTTGGAGACATAGACCACAGGCTCCGAGTAGTTCTGCTCTATCTTCACCGCAGTGTGCGCCTTGGAGGTGGTAGCGCCGCCGATCAGCAACGGCAGCTTGAAGCCCTGACGCTCCATCTCTTTGGCCACGTGCACCATCTCGTCCAGCGACGGGGTGATGAGACCCGACAGCCCGATGATATCGGCGCCGACCTCCCGCGCAGTCTTGAGAATCGTCTCGCAGGAGACCATGACACCGAGGTCGACGATCTCGAAGTTGTTGCACTGCAGCACCACCCCGACGATGTTCTTGCCGATGTCGTGCACATCACCCTTGACGGTGGCCAGCACGATTTTGCCATTGCTGGAGCCGCCCGATTTTTCCGCCTCGATATAGGGCTGCAGATAGGCCACCGCCCGCTTCATCACCCGGGCCGATTTCACCACCTGCGGCAGAAACATCTTGCCCGCGCCGAACAGGTCGCCGACCACGTTCATACCATCCATCAGCGGCCCTTCGATGACGTGCAGCGGCTTCTCCGCGCCAGCGCGTGCCTCTTCGGTATCCTCTTCGATAAAGTCGGTGATCCCCTTGACCAGTGCGTGCTCCAGCCGTTTGCCCACCGGCCAGCTGCGCCACTCCTGATCCCGCGGATCCTCCGCCTGGGCACCGGCACCGCGATACTTCTCGGCGATGGCCAGCAGCTCTTCGGTGGCGTTGTCATTGAGGTTGAGCACCACCGCCTCGACCTTCTCTTTCAGCTCGGCCGGAATGTCTTCATAGATGGCGAGCTGGCCGGCATTGACGATCCCCATGTCCATACCGTTCTTGATGGCGTGGTAGAGGAATACGGCGTGAATGGCTTCGCGCACCGGCTCGTTGCCGCGAAACGAAAACGAGACGTTGGAGACGCCGCCGGAGATCATGGCGTGGGGCAGGTGCGTTTTGATGTCCTTCACCGCCTCGATGAAGTCCACCGCGTAGTTGTTGTGCTCATCAATGCCGGTCGCTACCGCGAAGATATTGGGGTCGAAGATGATGTCTTCCGGCGGGAAACCGACCTGATCCACCAGGATCCGGTAGGCACGCTGGCAGATCTCGAACTTGCGGGCGCGGGTGTCGGCCTGCCCCGCTTCATCGAACGCCATCACGATAACGGCGGCGCCGTAACGGCGCAGCAATCTGGCCTGCTGGATAAACTTCTCCTCCCCCTCTTTCATGGAGATGGAGTTGACCACCGGCTTGCCCTGCACGCACTTGAGGCCCGCTTCCAGCACCTCCCACTTGGAGGAGTCGATCATCACAGGCACCCGGGCGATGTCCGGCTCACCGGCGATGAGATTGAGGAAGCGCACCATGGCCGCTTCGGCGTCCAGCATCCCCTCGTCCATGTTGATGTCGATGATCTGGGCGCCGTTCTCTACCTGCTGCTTGGCAACATCGAGCGCCTCGTCGTAGAGCCCCTCCTTGATCAGCCGCTTGAACTTGGCCGAACCGGTGACGTTGGTGCGCTCCCCCACGTTCACGAACATGGACTCGGGGGTGATGATCAGCGGCTCGAGGCCCGACAGACGACAGGCCACCGGCAGCTCGGGCAGCACACGCGGCTTGATGCCCGCCACGGCATCGGCCATGGCGCGGATATGAGTCGGGGTGGTGCCGCAGCAACCGCCGACCAGGTTGAGGAAGCCGCTCTGGGCCCACTCGCGGATATGCTCCGCCATCTCGACGGCATCGAGATCGTACTCGCCGAACGCATTGGGCAGACCGGCGTTGGGGTGGGCGCTGACGCAGGATTCGCTGATGCGCGACAACTCCTCCACATACTGGCGCAGCTCGTCTGGCCCGAGCGCACAGTTGAGACCGAACGAGACCGGTTTGACGTGGCGCAGCGAATGGTAGAAGGCTTCGGTGGTCTGGCCGGAGAGGGTACGACCGGAGGCATCGGTAATGGTACCGGAGATCATCACCGGCAGGCTGTAGCCCAGCGCCTCGAACACCCCTTCCACCGCGAAGGCGGCAGCCTTGGCGTTGAGGGTATCGAAGATGGTCTCGATCAGGATGATGTCGGCGCCGCCCTCGATCAGGGCGTGGGTCGATTCGGTGTAGGCGGCCACCAGCTGGTCATAGGTGACGTTGCGCTTGCCGGGATCGTTCACATCCGGCGAGATGGAGGCGGTGCGGTTGGTGGGGCCCAACACCCCTGCGACGAAGCGCGGCTTAGCGGGATCTTTTGCCGTCCACTCGTCTGCCACGGCGCGGGCCAGACGGGCGGCTTCACGGTTGATCTCGGCGGAAAACTCTTCCATCTCGTAATCGGCCATGGCGATGCGAGTGGCGTTGAAGGTGTTGGTCTCGAGAATGTCGGCCCCGGCAGCGCAATACTGCTCGTGGATCTCGCGGATCACCGCCGGACGGGTCAGCACCAGCAGATCGTTGTTGCCCTTGATGTCGGTATGCCAGTCGGCAAACCGCTCACCCCGATAATCTGCCTCCCCCAGCTTGTAGCCCTGGATCATGGTGCCCATGGCCCCGTCGATGATCAGGATCCGCTCCCTGAGGCAGGCTTCCAGCTTCTTTGTTACGTCCGACTGCTTGCTCGGCTCTCTGCTCGACATTACGTTCGACACCGCGTGTTCCTCTTACATCCATGCAACTGCGTAAACAGCATCCTAACAGCAAACAAATAAAATGGAAATCTAGCCGTCTATCAGTCCAAATGCGCCACCATATACTCATTTATGGGTAATGAGTAACATAGGGCCCGAGAGTAACCTATGCCCGTCCTGCATAGGGATACGTGCTTGCTGTCTACCAACGAGAAAAAAATAACTATGAGCGTCTACTACACACTCTGTTTTCTGGCAGCGTTGGCGATTTTTATCGCCTTTGCCAACCAGTATGTTGTGAAGATCCAGACCACCATCGCCATTACTGCGGGCTCCATGCTGATCTCCGCACTGCTGGTGCTGTTTGGCAAACTGGGTTGGTTCAATCTGGAACCTCTCGCCGTCAAGACCATGGAGAGCATCGACTTCCAGAACTTCCTGCTGAAGGGGATTCTGGGCTTCCTGCTGTTCGCCGGTGGTCTTGGCATCAACCTCAAGGCGCTGCGTAGCCAGAAGTGGGAGATCACCATTCTGGCCATCATTGCCACCCTGCTCTCCACCTTCCTCATCGGCTACGGCTTCTGGTTTATCGCCAAGCTGCTGGGCTGGGAGTTGCCGCTGGTCTACTGCATGCTGTTCGGCGCGCTGATCTCCCCCACTGACCCGATTGCCGTCCTGGCCATCGTCAAGAAGATGAAGGCGCCACCCCAGATCGCCATCCAGATTGAAGGGGAATCCCTGTTCAACGACGGTGTTGGCCTCGTCATCTTCGCTACCGTGTTTGCCGTCGCCTTTGGCGGTGTCGAACCCACCTTCGGTAGCGTGGCCGGTCTGTTCCTGCACGAAGCCCTCGGCGGCATCCTGTTCGGCGCCGTGCTGGGCCTCATCGCCCACGTGATGATCAGCGCCACCGATGACGGTTCATTGGAGCTGCTGCTGACCCTCTGCATCCCGACCGCCGGCTTCGCCTTTGCCAACATGATCGGCGTCTCCGGCGCACTGGCCATGGTGGTCACCGGCATCATGATCGGCAACTGGACCCGTCACTCCGGCTTCTCCGAGCAGAGCAGCCATCACCTGGATCACTTCTGGGAGTTGATGGACCAGTTCCTCAACGCCCTGCTGTTCCTGCTGATCGGTCTGGCGCTGGTACTGCTGGATCTCGCCTGGCGTGACTGGATCCTACTGGTCATTGCGGTGCCGCTCTGCCTGGGTGCCCGCTTTATCAGCGTGTCGCTGCCCTATGTGGCTTTCCGCCGATTCCGCAATTACAACACCTTCTCGGTACGGATCCTCACCTGGGGTGGCCTGCGCGGTGGTCTGGCCATGGCGATGGCGCTGGCACTCCCCTCCGGCGTCATGATGATCCCGGAACATGGTGTCGATCTGCGGGAGGTCATCCTGGTGATGACCTACTCGGTGGTGATGTTCTCCATCGTGGTGCAAGGCATGACCATCACCCCGATGATCACGGCTGCCAAGAAGGCCTGTGGCGACTACTGAGTCGGCCCACTGTGCTGATTGCAGAATGAGAGAGGGCTCCCGTCGGGAGCCCTCTTTTTATGGCGGATAGTTGCGAATATTTGCTGCTGATAGCACCTTGATTACACAGAGGAAAAGCGTACTGGCTTCAACATCGGCAAATTATTGTTTGCTTTTTATTCATTTCGAGGAGAGAATGCGCGTCGGCTAGTTAATCAGCCCTGTTTATGTTTACCCTGCAATGCTTCACCTCACGATGAATCCTGCCAGTACCCGCATAACCTTCTTCTGATTTACTCGCCTTGAGAACCGTCAGGCTGTCTGCCTGCGTTGCCCGGCTCTCACGGTGCAGACCCGATCTGCCCACCCAATTTGATTTATGCATCAGCATATTCCTTGAAAGTGCAGACGCCCCTTAACCGGGCTGGGTATTCCTGCGCGCTTGTCGTTCACCCAATCGACCGCGCCCATTGACCTGACATTTGCCAATACAAGGAGCAAACACCTAATTCATATAGAGAAATACCATGATGAAAGCAGTACAAACACACAAGCCCCTGCGTCGCAGCAAGCCCATCAACCTGCCTGTGCAAGAGCACGACAATGATGCGTTCCTGATCCAGTTCAGCACCCGCTTCAGCGGCGGTTTCGCCATCTCCTGTGATGGTATCGCTGGCGAGTTCTCCATCGAAGACCTCAACTGATCCTGCCTGCCCTCCGGCAGCGCCCGATGCAGATAGGCCGCAACTCACGGCGGCCTCTTTGCTTATCCCCCTCCGCCTTTAGCCAGCTCCAGTCTCTTGCTTGTCACTCAGCCTGACCGCTACCTCGCCATTCGCTTTTCAGCTCTCTGACCTTGATCACTGCTCCAGCAGCAGGCACTCATCGGCATCTTCGCTCAGCTTGACCAGCCGACTGCGCACCAGCCCCAGCTTGGCCAGCAGGCCGATGGATCGCTCGTTGCCCGGAGTGACGATGGCAACTACCTGCCCAATCCCCAACCGGCTTTTGCCATCGGCAAGGGCGGCCTGCGCCGCTTCAATAGCGTAGCCCTGACCGCGATATTGCGGCAGGAAGGCGTAACCGATATCGACCCGCTCCAGGGTGTCGCGCTTGATCAGACCGCAGATACCGAGGCTGGCACCGTCTTCCTTGCGCTCCACCAGATAGAGTCCGTGACCATAACGGGCATAGCTGACCGCCGGCCCCTGCTGGATATACTCCTGCGCCTGCTCCAGGGTGCGAATGCCCCGATCACCGATGTAACGATAAAAGTCGCCGTCATTGAGCAGCTCAAGGATGAAGGGGGCGTCGGTGGCGATCATTTCGCGCAGGATCAGGCGGGAGGAGGCAATCATGGCAAGGGCTCTCAAACGGAAAGTGAAGGGCAAAGAGTGCCCCGTCACTCCCGGGCTGGCAAGCCTGTGGCGCCATCGGCCATGAAAAAGGGGCCGCGTTGGCCCCTGATGAGATGGGATAAACGGGCTCAGGCAGCCAGCAACCCGGCGTAGCCATTACCCTGCTCGCGCAGTGCAGTGAACTGGGCGGCACAATCGGCCCAGCTCAGCCCCAGTGCATCTGCCACCTTGTGGGGCCACTCGGGTGGCGCCTCTTCCCCCACATCGGATTGCGCAGCCAGCACGATCGCCAGATGGATCAACCCGGCCTCGGGAGAGAACTCCTTGGCCAGCATGGGGTTGTAGTGATACTCCACCGCATTGCTGATGGTCTCGGGGAACTTCCAGTAACGTGCCATGGCCGCCCCGACCTGGGCATAGTTGAAGCCGACCACCAGCTCTTCCGCCTTGGCCCGTCCCTTGTGCAACTCCAGATCGTGAATGTGGTGGACTGTGTTTTCCGGCAAGCCTACGTGCATCACCAAGCGGCCGAGATCGTAGAGCAGGGCGCAGGTAAAGACCTCATCCCCTTTCATCCCCTTCTTCACCGCCAGACGACGCGCCAGCTCCGCCACGTTGAAGACACAGCCCCAGAAATGTTTGAGGTCAATGCCGGGCACCGCAGTGACCGACTCGGTGAGCCCGCAGGCCAGCACCATGTTGCGCACCATCGCCAACCCCAGCCGCACCGCGGCTTCATTGACGGTGCCGATCTGACGACTACTGCCGAATTTGGCCGAGTTGGCCAGCCGCAGCAACTTGGCGGAGATGACAGGGTCCTTGTTGATCAACTTGCTGATCTTGAGCAGATCCGGATCCTTTTCATTGAAGGTCTGGATCAAATCGCGCATCACTTCCGGGATCTGGGGCAGTAGCTTGGGCTCGGCCAGCAGGGAATCTATCGTGGGCATAGGCGTGTCCATCCATGTTATCTGTGTTCCAACCTGTTTGCCTTGGCAAACTCCTCCTAATTATGGGTAACAAATGGCCTCCCCATCGGATTGTTTATTCGCAGGCCGTTCAAGGTGTTAGCCCCATTCAGGCTATACTGGCCGCCACATTCACTGTTGCGGATATCCCATGAACGACACTCAGGAATTTTTTGACGAAGACGCGCTGCTGGAGATGGTGGAGAACCAGCTCAACGACGGTCACCCGCCCCACGTGAAAGCTACCTTGATGAGACTGGTGATGAAGGGCACCCCGCGGGAAGAGGCGCTGCAATATATCGCCTGCGCCCTCGGTGCCGAGCTGATGGCGATGGAGGCCGATCAGGGCCCCTTCAATCTGACCCGTTACGGCGAGTTCCTCGACAGCCTGCCCGAGATGCCGTGGGCAGACGACTGACCCGAGCTGGATGACGGATGCAAAAAGGGCGGGTGCCAATGGCCCCGCCCTTTTGCATGGATCCGCTCCGGATCAGAACTGGGAGTTGATGATCACCTCTTCCCCCAGCGCCCCTGCCAACGGCAGTGGCCGATAGCTGGAGTTGGCGGCCCGCAGCAGACGAATGCCGCGAATGCCGACCTCCTGCGCCGCCTTGATATCCCCATCGGCGTCGCCGTAGAAGAGCTTCATCTGCTTATCCTTGAGCCACTGCACCTTGGTGTTCTGGCCCGGCTGATCACCGGCGAAGATCACCGGATTGAGCTGGTCGGCCGGAATATTCATGGTCTGCTGCAGGGTCTGGCTCACGGTTTCGGTCTTGGTGGCCGAGCGGCCGGTGACGAAATAGATGTGGTCACCGCGCTTGAGATGCATGGCGATGAGCGCCTTGCCCACCTCTTTCGGCATGCTGAACGCATCCCAGCCATTGTTCATCTTCTCCCAGAAGGCGGGGTTCTTCAGATAGCTCTCGTCGTTGGGCGAGAACTCCTGTTTGCCGCGATAGAAGCCCGGGCTGGAGAAGAGCAGGGTATCGTCGATATCAAACCCGACCGCCATCGGCGGCAGGCCATCCAGACTCTTGGCAATCTGCTCCACCGACACCCAGTGGATCGGCGCCTGCTGGGCCAAGGTGACGGTGGTGACACCGGCAGGGATTGGCTGAACGGTAGCGGCTTGACCCGCCACAGCAGGCAGAGAGAGGGCGGCAGCCAGCAAGGAGGCAAGCAGCGCCGGACGAGAGATGTGTTTCATAAGGCAGGTTGTCATCTTCAATCAAAAGAGGGGGCCAATAGTGCCCCCATCCCGCCTCTCAAATCTGTGAATGCGCCAGCAAAAGGGAGCATTTGACGCCCGATAATTAATCTTCGATTGGCAGCAAATCGGTAAAGACAAAGCCGTCGCGCAGCACTGTCTCGCCGACCCGAATGCCGAGCGGACGGGAGAACATGGGGCCATCATAGGCCAGGGTGTGAAACTCGCCGTTCTCACCGCATGGGTCAACGCCCTCCGGCAGTGCCGCCAGCAGTGCCTCGTCAAAATCGTGCCCCCCCAGGCTGGCATCCAGCTTGTTCGGGTCGAGAGCACTGATCCGCGCCTTCAACCCAGCGGCCACCATCTGCGGTGCCAGTTCACGGGTATTGCTGCCCCACAGCGGGAACAGTGGTTCGATGCCGGTGCCTGCCAGCTGCTTTTCACGGTAGGCGCGCACATCCGCGAGGAACAAGTCGCCAAAGGCCATATGGCGGAGCCCCTGTGCCACCACATCGGCGATAAAGCCGGTCATGATGCGGGCGTAATCCTCGTTGCTGCAGGGCCAGGGCAGATCGATGGTGATGAGGGGCAGCCCGACGCAGGCGGCCTGCTCGGTCAACAGCTGCTTGCGCACCCCGTGCATCGCCACCCGCTCGAATGCCTGATTGAGGGTGGTAAACAGCCCCACCACCTCGATGGCGGGATCTTGCCGCAACTGATGCAGTGCCCATGCGCAATCCTTGCCGCTGCTCCAGGAGAGCAGTACCCGTTTCTTTTCCATCATTCCTCCGCCAGCGGGGCATTCGGATTGCCCCAAAAAGATGCAAGACAGTGTTGCGAATTGCGCGATTTACACACAAGAGGCAGGCAGCATACTCTCGATCACCTGTATATGCCCCTTGCACGGGGTGACAATAACTAAAAAAACCGATGGGAAACATACGGATATGACCACGACCATACAACAGCACGATCACGCCCGCCCCCTCAATCGACAGGATTACAAAACCCTGAGTCTGGCTGCCCTCGGCGGCGCGCTGGAGTTTTACGACTTCATCATCTTCGTCTTCTTCGCCGTGGTCATCGGCGAGCTGTTCTTCCCGGCCGACATTCCCGAGTGGCTGCGCCAGTTCCAGACCTTCGGCATCTTCGCCGCCGGTTATCTGGCCCGCCCGCTTGGCGGCATCATCATGGCCCACTTTGGCGATCTCATCGGTCGCAAGCGGATGTTCACCCTCAGCATCATCATGATGGCGCTGCCAACCCTGTTGATCGGTCTGCTGCCCACCTATGCGGTGCTCGGCATCGGCGCCCCCATCGCCCTGCTGGGACTGCGGATCCTGCAAGGCGCCGCCATCGGCGGTGAAGTGCCCGGCGCCTGGGTATTTGTCGCCGAGCACGTCCCTGCCCGTCGAGTCGGGGTCGCCTGCGGCACACTCACGGCGGGATTGACGGCAGGCATCCTGCTTGGCTCCCTCATCGCCACTGCGGTCAACAAGAGCCTGACCCCGGCCGAAGTGAGCGAGTGGGGCTGGCGAGTGCCCTTCCTGCTGGGCGGTATCTTCGGCATCGTCGCCATGTACCTGCGTCGCTGGTTGCACGAGACCCCGGTCTTCGCCGAGATGAAAGCCAACAAGACCCTGGCTGACGAACTCCCCCTCAAGTCGGTACTGCGCAACCACAAGAGCAGCGTGGTGGTCTCCATGCTGCTCACCTGGCTGCTCTCCGCCGGTATCGTGGTGGTGATCCTGATGACCCCCACCTATCTGCAGAAGGTCTACGGCATCACCCCGGCGGACGCCCTGACCGCCAACTCGCTGGCGATCGTTGCCCTGACCCTCGGCTGCATCGTCTATGGTCGACTGATCGACCTGCTGGGCAGCGGTCTCACCTTCATGTTCGGCTCCCTGCTGCTGGCGGGCTCCAGCTACGCCTTCTATCACGGTCTGGCGGCAGGCACGAGCCAGCTGGTGCCGCTCTACATGCTGGCGGGCTTTGCGGTCGGGATTGTCGGCGCCGTGCCTTACGTGATGGTCAACGCCTTCCCGCCGGTGGTGCGCTTCTCCGGTCTGTCGTTCTCCTACAACGTGGCCTACGCCATCTTCGGTGGCCTCACCCCGATGGCGGTGACCCTCTGGATGAAGAGCGACATGCTGGCCCCCTCCCACTATGTGGTGAGCTTGTCTGTACTGGGGTTCGCCATCGGTCTCTGGCTCTGGTTCCAGCAACGGGCCATCCGGCAACAGCAAGCGCCGCAAGCGGCCTGACCCGAACAACAAGCCCCGGTATCTGCCGGGGCTTTTTTGTACTGCTTATGTTCAGTTTCACCAGCATAAGATAGCCTCCCTCTGGGGCCTGCCACCCGCGCCGCCCCATGACGTCCAACTCTTTATCCGAGGCTCAAGATGTTCTTTCAGGTCGTATTACTCACCTTGCTGGCGCTGCTGCCCATGGTCAACCCGCCCACCACGGCCACCCTGCTGCTGGGACTGAGCAAGGGGATGTCGCGCGAACACGTGCGCCGTCAGGTCAATCTGGCCGCCATCTATCTGTTCTGCACCCTCTGCATCACCTTCTTTATCGGATCCTCGATCCTGGATCTGTTCGGGATCTCCATTCCGGGCTTGCGCCTGGCCGGTGGCCTCATCATCGGCTTTATCGGCTTTCGCATGCTGTTCCCCGCCCCCAGCCAGCAGAGCGGGGTCGATATAAACCAGAGCATTGCCTTCGTACCGCTCACCATGCCCAGCATGTGTGGGCCAGGTACCATGGCGCTGGTAATAAGCGGGGCAGCCCAGATTGCCGAGCTGCCTGACGAGTACAACCGCCTCACCATCTACGCCGGTGTGGTAACGGCGTTTGCCCTGATGAGCCTGATCAGCTGGGGAGTATTGAAGCTGGCGGATCCGGTCTGCAAGATCCTGGGCGCCACCGGCATCGATGCCATGACCCGCATCATGGGCTTCCTGCTGGTCTGCATGGGTATGCAGTTTTGCATCAACGGCATCAAGGAAGTGGCACAGGATCCGGTCTTCCACGGCGGCCAGGCTGTGCAAACCGCACCGGCGCTACCGCAGGCTTCCGGCACGTTTGATCAGTTGCCGCAGAAGCCCACCGGCTCTGATTGAAAACGGTATCAAAAAGTCCCTGACGATCTGCACTGATCTTGTTCCTGATCATGTTATTGACACACAAATGAGTTAGTTTGTTTTTCATACAGACTTTATTCAGATGGACGCTGATAGGTTTGTTGATGAATACCCACTCAACTTCAGGAGAGTATGCAGATGGACAAGATGCTGACCGAAATAGGGAGCCATAGCCTGTTTCACGAGTACCTGAACGTGGTTGGGATTGCGAGCC
Organism: Aeromonas sp. R1-1; assembly: GCF_040908495.1. Taxonomy (NCBI): domain Bacteria; kingdom Pseudomonadati; phylum Pseudomonadota; class Gammaproteobacteria; order Aeromonadales; family Aeromonadaceae; genus Aeromonas; species Aeromonas sp. R1-1. The sequence goes on from NZ_JBFODV010000074.1 coordinate 12,456, forward strand.
CATCCCTCGCCAAGATCGAGCAACGCTGGGAATATAAAGATCAAGAACAGCTGGTTGCCAAAATTCAGATCGACAAACAGGGTAACGCTCGCTATTTCATCGACGCCCGCGCCATATCCGTCAACTGATACCGAATAACCCGCCAGCCCCGGTCCACCGACCGGGGCTTTTTGTTGTATGTGGTTCCCTGAATAGCAAAACCCCGGCGAGGGCCGGGGTTTGAATGCATCGGGTTACGCCGCTGCGCGGCTAACCCAAACCTACGAAGTGCCACCCACGGTGAGCTGATCCAGTTTGAGGGTGGGTTGGCCGACACCGACCGGTACGCTCTGCCCCTCCTTGCCGCAGATGCCAACCCCGCGATCCAGCGCAAGATCGCTGCCCACCATGGAGACCTGGCTCATCGCCTCGGGGCCGTTGCCGATCAGGGTCGCGCCCTTGATGGGGGCAGTGATCTTGCCATCCTCGATGAGATAAGCCTCGGAGGCGGAGAAGACAAACTTGCCGGAGGTGATGTCCACCTGGCCGCCACCGAAGTTGGGGGCATAAATGCCCTTCTTCACCGAGGCGATGATCTCAGCCGGATCATACTGGCCCGCCAGCATGTAGGTGTTGGTCATGCGCGGCATCGGCATGGCGGCGTAGGATTCGCGGCGCCCGTTGCCGGTGAGCGGTACCCCCATCAGACGGGCGTTCTGCTTGTCTTGCAGATAGCCCTTGAGGATGCCGTTCTCGATCAGCACGTTGTAGCCACCCGGCGTCCCCTCGTCATCGATGGAGACGGAGCCGCGCCGACCCGGCAGGGTGCCGTCGTCGACGATGGTACAGTACTTGGAGGCCACCTGCTCGCCGATGCGGCCAGCAAACGCGGAAGATCCCTTGCGGTTGAAATCCCCCTCCAGACCGTGACCTACCGCCTCGTGCAGCAGCACGCCGGGCCAACCGGAGCCCAGCACCACCGGCATGGTGCCGGCTGGCGCGTCGATGGCGTCGAGGTTGACCAGCGCCTGACGCACCGCTTCACGCACATAGCCAAAAGCGCGGCTCTCCAGCCCGTCCAGTTCGAGGAACCAGTCGTAACCAAAGCGGCCACCGCCACCGGCACTGCCACGCTCGCGGCGATCCCCCTTCTCGGCGATCACGGTCACCGACAGCCGCACCAACGGGCGCACATCGGCGGCCAGGGTGCCGTCGGTGGCGGCCACCAGCACCTCTTCGTAGACGCCGCTGATGGAGGCCATCACCTGATTGATGGCGGGATCCAGACTTCTGGCGAACTTGTCCATCTGCTCCAGCAGGGCGATCTTCTGGTGCTTGTCGAGGGTCTGCAGCGGATCCATGGCCGGATAGAGCAGGTTCGCTTCGGTGCGGGCCCACGCCTTCACCTTGCCGTGAGCACCTGCGGCGGCGATGCCACGAGCGGCAGTCACCGACTGTTGCAGCGCCAGCAGGCTCAGCTCGTCCGAGTAGGCAAAGCCGGTCTTCTCGCCGCTGACGGCGCGCACCCCCACACCCTGATCGATGTTGTAGCTGCCATCCTTGACAATGCCATCTTCCAGCATCCAGGACTCGTGCCAGCTGCGCTGGAAATAGAGATCGCCGAACTCCACCTGATGGCTCATCAGGCTGCCGAGCAGCTGCTGCAGGTGCCCTTCGTCGAGATCGTTCGGGGCCAACAGGGAGGCACTAACCTGGCTCAATAGACTCAATCTTCTTCTCCACTCTCGTAACGAGCTGTTTTAAATCGTCTTGCCGACGGGTTGGCAACAAGCCACACCATCACAACAAACGGGCATGCTCCAGCACGGACAAACGGCTGCGTTTCAATTTTTCACCACACAATCAGAGCAAACGGGCGTGTTGCAACACTGGCATGGTGCGCTTCAATTCGTCGATAAGCCCGGGCTCCATCTTCGCCAGCACTGTGCCGCGCCCGCACTCTTTGCTCGCCAGCACCCGACCCCAGGGGTCGATCACCATGCTGTGGCCCCAGGTGTGGCGCCCCGTCTCGTGAGTGCCGCCCTGATTGGCAGCGACTACGTAGCACTGGTTTTCGATGGCGCGGGCCCGCAGCAGCGGCTCCCAGTGCGCCTCGCCGGTCACGGCGGTAAAGGCTGCAGGCACCAGCAGCACGCGGGCATCGGCACGGGCCAACTGACGGTAGAGCTCGGGAAAGCGCAAATCATAACAGATCGAGAGGCCAAGGGGACCAAAGGGAGAGTCCACCAACACAGGCGCCTCCCCCGGGCTGAAGGTCTCCGACTCACGGTAGCGACCGTGATTGTCCGCCACATCCACGTCGAACAGGTGGATCTTGTGGTAGTGGCCCCTGAGCTCACCGCTTGGGTCAAACACCAGCGAGCTGGTGTGGATATGGTCGGAACCGGCGATGGTGGTCGGCATAGCCCCGGCCACCAGCCAGATGCCGTAATCGCGGGCCCATTTGGCCAGCTGCTGCTGGATCGGGCCCTCACCTATGGCCTCGGCGCCATCCAGATAGCCCTGCCGTTCGCCAAACAGGGCAAAGTTCTCAGGCAACAGCACCAGCAGCGGCTGCTCTTTGGGCAAGGCCGCCAGTTCTGCGGCGATCTGCTCCCGGTTATCCTGCCAGTGACGGCCAGATACCAGCTGTATTGCGGCTAACCACATGACGTTCTCCTTGTCGCTTGGGCCATTAGACGGTGACAGCATCCCCCGCCTGCAGGGTGTAATCCAGCACTATGATGCGCTCCAGCACCGGGCGGAAGATGGCCTTGAGGGCATCGTGATCAGGATGGGGCAGATAGCGCTGGCGAGCCGCTTCGTCGGCAAAGGTCATCAGTACGCTGTGGGTAAAGCCACCATCCCTCCCCTCCGGGCTGTCATTCTCCCCCCACTCCACGGCGGTCACGCCACTGACCTGGTGGGGAATGGCGAGAAAGGCGGTACGCACCGCATCTATCTGGGCAGGCTGGGTGTCCGGCTTGAAGGCGATCAGCAGGATATGTCGGATCATGGCTCACTCCTTGTGATGGTGCCGGGCCGCTCGTTCAGCGCTGAGCGGGCCCCGCGTGTTTGGGACTCAGCAGGAAAGGGGTCACCTCTTGGGTCGGCAGGCCGGGGGCAACGGCGTCAACCGCCTCTTTCTGCTGCTGGTTGAGCTTGATGCGTGCGCGATCTCGTCCCGCCTCAATCAGCTTGGGTGCGTCGAGCGGCCCCGAGATGCGAAAATCGATACGGGTCACCACATCCACCACCGGCTCCAGCAGTTTGGAGAGGGCCAGCACATAGAGACCCGTGACCGGCGTGATGGAGAAGGCCGCCACCACCGGCAGGGTGCCCCCCAGATTGGGGGAGAAGCTCAGCTCGTAGTCGAGCCGCCAGCGCACCAGATCGGCGATCCCCTCGCCGCGCAGGTTGCCTGCCGCCCCCTTCATATAGAAATCATCGTTGCTGACCAGCCCCTGCTTGATGGTGGCAGAGGCGGACATGGATTCGAAGTAGAAGCCCTTGTCGAACACATCGCGAAAATCGAGCCGCAGCTTGCGCAGCAGGGAATCGAGGCTGAGCAGGGAGAGCAGCCGAGCCCCCTTGTCGTTGACCTCGCGCAGGGTGCCGCCCTCCAGCTGATAGTTGGCACTTCCCCCCAGGGTCGGCAGACTCGGGCGGTAGGGCACATCCTGCCAGTTCAGATCAAAAGCGAGGGAGCCGGGGGCATCGCCGATGGGCGAGGTGTAACCCAGCCGCTTGAGCAGCAGTTCGCTGTTGTTGCTGGTCAGCTTGCCACGAGCGCGGGTCTCCATCCGGTTGCCATCGGCCAGCCAGTCGACGCTGCCGGTGAGCTGACTCCCCGCCAGCCGCACATCCAGCCCCTTGAGGGTCACCTTGTTGGCGCCGGGCACCAGCTCTCCTTTCACTTCACCAAGCGGCAGCTCGCCAAAACGGCAATCGACACAGCTCACCTTCAACCAGGGGATGGAGGCCATGATGGCGTTGTCCTGCTTGGCATCGGGATCCGGGCTGAGATCCGAACTCTTGCCAGACCAGTAGATGCGGGCAAACTTGGCATCCACCGGGCGATTGGCCACTGCGGGCAGGCGGATCACCCCCATCACGTCGGGGCTGTCGATCATCACCTCGGTCGCCTGATTGGTCGGCCCCACGGTGAAACGCGCCGCCTTGAGGGTGGCACTGCCGATATAGGCGCGAGCCAGCTGTCCATCCACCCACCACTCCTGCGGCAGGAAGGCGGGGCCAACCACCGCATTGCCTGTCTGGTTCTGCGCTGGCAACCACTGCTTGAGTCGCGCCAGCCAGCCACCGACATCGGCCTCCTGCTGGTTGATGGCGAGCAGCATGGGAACATCGCGCATTACCCGGGCGCCCGGCTGACCCACATCGACCCGCACCCGGCTGAGATAAGGCACCCCTTCGCCGTAGACCAGTCGGGTCTGCATATCCACATCCGCCCCCAGTACGGCGCGAATATCGGCGCTGCCATCCCGGCCACGGGCGATCACCTTGAGCGGCAGCCGGCTGGCGCTGCTCTTGGCCAGCGGCAGCGGCAGATCCAGCCCCATCCCCTGCAAGTTGGAGTCGAGCGCCAGCTGGAAGCTGAATGGCTTGCTGTCGGGCAAGGTCAACCCGAGCTTGCCGCCCCAGTTACTGCGGCCGTTGAGAATGCCGAATGAAGAGATGGCGGCAGGCTGGCGGCGGCTATCCCATTGCCCCTTGAAATCGAGGTCGACCTGATAGTGATCCGGATGCTGGCGCCCCTGATAATCGAGGGTCAGCGGCTGGTTCCACAGGCTCGCCTTGAGGTTGCTGAAGCGGGTCTGTTCGTTGTCATATTCAAGGCGTCCCTGCACCTTCTCCAGCGGCAGATCCAGACTGGCGACCCGCACCTTGTTGTTGCTGAAGGTGGCATCGCCGCTCGCCTTCACCTCACTCTCGCCATCGAGAGGAATATCGAGCTTGACCGAACCGGCCATCGGGCCGCGGATCTCGATCTCCCGCAGCGCCTGACCTACCGAACTGCCCAGCGGGGAGTCCTGCAGGTAGTCGCTGATGGCCTTGCCTTCCCCCTGCACCTTGGCATCCACATAGAGGTGGGCGCCAGGGGAGAGATCCGGGATCCAGGCATGCACCGCGTCGGAGCTCGCCTTGCCGAGTTTGGTGGATCGGCTGCGCATATCGAGGCCGGCATTCTGGAACAAGAGATCGATCTGCAGGTCGGTAAGCGGTTGCCAACCGGGGAAGAACTCGTAGGTGGCCTGCTCCAGCGGCACCGCCACCTGGAAGATACCCTTGCCGTTGTCGTAGGGGAAATCCCGAAACTCCCCATACCAGAGCAGGTCGGCCCCCTTGGCCTTGCCCCCCTTGATGGCGCCACTCAGGTAATCCACCAGCCCCTTGTCCATCGCCTGCAGCGGGAAGTAGCGATCCGCATGGCCCGCATTCTTCACATCGATGCGGCCGGTCAGGGCCAGGAAAGGGTGCTCGAACAGATCGAGGCGGAAACGGCTGGCCAGGGTCAGATCCGGGTTATCCAGCGCGATATCCTGCCCGTAGAGCACCCAGCCCTGTTCCTCGCGCCACCAGTCGAGGCGGGCCGAGAAGTGGTCGACCGGGATCGGCATCTTGAAGTGACGGGCGGGATCCACCTTGTCGTTCGCCAGCGCCAATCTGGCGCTACCGCCGGTCGGGGTAAGCCAGAACTCGCCGTTGAGATCCTGCATCCCGGGTATATCCTGCCAGGCCTTGAGACGCACCTTGCTGAAGCGGCCGCTGAGGGAGAGATCCTGCCAGTCGGCATTGGCCAGCAGCGTCAGATCCTGCACCGAACCCTGCGGATTGGTCTGGCGCAGGGTCTCGCAGAGTGTAGGGTAGAGCGCCGAGACCAGCTGACTGATCTGGGTGATCTTGTCGAACTCTATGCTGGGCAGATAGCCCTGCACCCGATCCCCGATCCGTTCCAGTTGCAAGCGGCTCTGCAACCAGGGTTTGCCGTCCAGCTTGAAGTTGACGTTATGGCTCGCCAGTTGCCAGTCGGTGCCCTCACGGCGCAGCTGGATCTTGCCACCATCGAGGCCGAAACGGTGCATATCCCCTTTCTTGGGATCCTTCCAGATCAGGTAGTTGTTGCCAAACGCCAGCAGGGTATTGCCCAGCTTGCCGCTGTCAAACTCGCTCCAGAGCTGGAAGTCGAGCTGACCGGCAACCTTGGGTTCGCCCGCATGGATTTTGGCCAGGGTCGGGGTGATATCGAGCTGGCGGGCCCCCAGATAGAGCTGACCCTTGAGGCGATCGAGCCGGGCAGTCGGGGCGTCTACATCCAGAATCAGATCGAGGGTGCTCTCGCCCACCCCGTTGATGAGGTAAGCCTTGCCGACCCCCTGATGGCGCTTGCCACGGTTCTGCCAGCGCAGTTGGGCGATGTCGAGGGCGCGCAGATCACCGAGGGAGGTGGTGACGCTGAGGCGGGTGTTGTGCACATCGAAGGTAGAGAGCTGGGTCAGCAGAAAGCGCAGCAGGGCGCCCTGCTGGGGATCGCCAGAGGGGCTCTCGTCAGCCGGTTGGCGCAAGTCGATGGTGATATCGCCATCGCTCAGGATCAGCTCGCCAAACACCGGCTTTAGCTCGTTAATGGTGCGCCAGAAGTCGAGATGCACCCAGGCTTTGCCGAGCTGTACGGTAAAACGCCCCGAATCCGGGGCGATGGCGAGTTGCTGCAGTTCGAGCGCGGGCCCGGACTGTGTCCAGTCCAGCCCCACTTGCTCCACGCTGACCTTGAGTTGTGAATCACCCAGCAGAGTGTGGATCAGACTCTCCCGGTATTGATTCAGCAAAGGGCCCCCAACCCGTACCAAGGTGACCAGCATGGCCATCAGTACGAACAGGACCCCCAGGGCCAACCAGCCCCGACTCAGCCAGCGATAGACCAATTACATCATCACCACGTCGAACTGCTCCTGACCGCAGAGGGGTTCGCTCACTACCCGCACCTGCTTGCCGATGAACACTTCCAGCTCAGCCAGACTGTGGGACTCCTCGCCATGGAGGTAGTCGGCAACGGCCGGGGCTGCGTAGACGGTGAACTGATCCGCATCATAGGCACGATTGACCCGGATGATCTCCCGCAGGATCTCGAAGCAGACCGACTCCACCGTCTTGACCCGGCCGCGCCCCTTGCACTCGGGGCACTCGGAGCAGAGCACATGCTCCAGACTCTCGCGGGTGCGTTTGCGGGTCATCTCCACCAGACCAAGCTGGGAGAAGCCGTTGACGTTGGTCTTGGCACGATCCTTTGACAGCGCCTGCTCCAGACTGTGCAGCACCCGGCGGCGGTGATCTTCCGACTGCATGTCGATGAAGTCGATGATGATGATGCCGCCAAGGTTGCGCAGGCGCAGATGACGGGCGATGGCCGCCGTCGCCTCGACGTTGGTGTTGAAGATGGTCTCTTCCAGATTGCGATGGCCGACAAAGGCGCCGGTGTTGATATCCACCGTGGTCATGGCTTCGGTCTGGTCGATGATGAGGTAGCCGCCGGATTTCAGCTCCACCTTGCGCTCCAGCGCCCGCTGGATCTCGTTCTCCACGTCGTAGAGATCGAAGATGGGCGACTCGCCGGGGTAATACTCCAGCTTGCTGGCCAGCTCAGGCACGTACTCTTCGGTGAAGCGCTTGAGCTGATCGAAGCTCTGGCGGGAGTCAACGCGGATCTTGTCGAGCTCGGCACCGACGAAGTCGCGCACTACTCGAAATGCCAGACTGGGATCCTCGTAGAGGATCTTGCAGGGGGGATACTTCTGCTTGCGCTCGAGGATCTTGCGCCACAGACGCTTCAGGAAGGCGGCATCCTGCTCCAGCTCCTGCTCCCCCACCCCTTCGGCGGCGGTGCGGATGATATAGCCACCCAGCTCGTCCACATAACCAGCTACGGTGCGCTTGAGGCGCTCCCGCTCCGCTTCGGACTCGATACGTTGGGAGACACCGACGTGGGCACTGCCCGGCATAAAGACCAGATAGCGGGATGGCAGGGTGATATCGGTAGTGAGACGGGCACCCTTGGTACCCAGCGGATCTTTCACCACCTGCACCATGATGTCCTGCCCCTGACGCACCAGCTCGGCGATGTTGCCGACCTGAAACTGCTCCTTCTCCTTCACCGCCACACACTCGGTGTGAGGGACGATATCAGAGGCGTGCAAAAAAGCTGCCTTGTCCATGCCGATATCGACGAAGGCCGCCTGCATACCCGGGAGTACCCGGCTGATCTTGCCTTTGTAGATATTGCCCACGATGCCGCGTTTGGCCTGACGTTCTACATGCACTTCCTGCAGCAGACCGTTTTCGACCAGAGCGACCCGGGTTTCGGAGGGGGTAACGTTAACCAGCAGTTCTACCGACATAAGTAACCTTGCCTGTTCCAGTTTTGAATTCTATAGAGCCAATCCGGTACAACGCGCGCAAGGGAGAAACGCAGCAGAGCACAGCTGACGGGAAATTATTTGAGCTGTTCCAGATGATGCTTGATCAGCAGGTCTGTCTCCAGCAGGGGCAGGCCGACCACGGCGCTATAGCTCCCTTCGATGCGGCTGACAAACTTGCCGGCAATACCCTGAATGCCATAAGCCCCGGCCTTGTCACAGGGCTCACCGGTCTGCCAGTAGGCCTCGATCTCGGCCTCGTCCAGCTTGCGAAACGCCACGTTGGTGGTGACCAGACGCACGTCACAACGATCCTTGCTGGCCAGCGCTACCGCCGTCATTACTTGATGCACCTTGCCGGAGAGGGACTCCAGCATATCTTTGGCATCAAGCAGATCGGACGGTTTCTCCAGTACCCGGTCGCCCAGCACCACTATGGTGTCGGCACCCAGCACCGGCAACGCCGTAGGCGCACACGCCACGCCCGCCATCGCTTTGTCACGGGCGAGACGGCAGACATAATCCTGCGCCTTTTCACCCTCTTCCCGCTGCTCGGGCACATCCAGTTTCAGCACCTCGAAGCGGTAGCCAATCTGGGTCAGCAGTTCACGGCGACGGGGAGAAGCCGAGGCGAGATAGAGTTGTGGTTCGTTGTTTTTGTTCATATTTACCTGATATTGAAGCGGCGCCGCACCTTGCGCAGCACCAGAAACACCCAGGGCCATATTAGCATCGTCGTCAACGTCGACCAAAAGTAGGAGAAGTTGAGACTGGCCTGGCTGAACAGATGCTCGGCCCAGAATACCGTCATTTTACCCACCAGCGAGAGGCCACCGATGATCAGTGCCTGCTGCCAGAGGGAGAAGTTGCGGATCTTCTGGAACTGGAAGGCCGCCAGATAGGTGGTGATGGCCATCGCCATCGCCCGCACACCGAGGGTGCTGCCAAGCAGCACATCCAGCAGCAGGCCCGCCACCCAGGCGGTGCCGACGTTGGTCCGGTGCGGCAGGGCCAGCGCCCAGTAGATGAGCACCATGGCCAGCCAGTCCGGGCGGAAGGGGTCAAATTCGAAAGGAAGCGGCAGGATCGACAGGCTCAAGGCCAGCAGGATCGAGATCCAGATCCAGATCCTGCCGCTGGCGGGTTCTAGCATTAGCGGGTGGCTCCTGCGGCGGACGCAGCGGGAGTCGCCCGTTCGCCATCCTCATCATGTACTTCAGGCTTCTTGTCGGTCCACAGCAGCAGCAGATAACGCAGTCTGTCCAGCTCCACCAGCGGCTTGGCCTCGACCTGGGCGAAGGGCTTGCCCTCCACATACTCGGAGCGGGTCACAGTCGCCACCGGATAACCTTCCGGGAAGCGGCCACCCAGACCCGAGGTGACCAGCAGATCACCCACCTGAATATCGGTGTTGCGCGGCAGGTTGCGCAGCTCAAGCTTGTCGAGCTCACCACTGCCGGAGGCAATAGCGCGCAAGTCGTTGCGCAGCACCCGCACCGGAATACCGTGGCTAGAGTCGGTGATCAGCAGCACGCGACTGGTGGTGGAGCCCACGTGGAGCACCTGACCAATCACACCCTGATCGTTGATCACCGCCTGACCGTTGTAGACGCCATCCAGCGCCCCCTTGTTGATCAGCACCTGATGGCTGAAGGGGTCGGAATCCACCGACAGCAGCTCGGCCACCATCTTGCGGGACTCTTTGTGCACCGGCGAACCCAGCAGCTCACGCAGCCGCTGGTTCTCGTGCTCCAGCTGATCCATTTTGAGCAGACGGGCACGCAGGGTAAACAGCTGTTGCTCCTGCTGCTTGGTCTGCTCGATGAGATCGGCGCGGGTCTGCACCTGGGTCGACATGGTGTCGAGCAGGGTACCCGGCGCATTGGCCATGTATTGCAGGGGACTGACTAACGAACTGAGGTAGACGCGGACATGCGTAAACACACCGAAGCGGGAATCCGCGACGATGGCAGCGATGGAGATGATGACGGCGAGAAACAACCGTAACTGAAGCGAAGGGCCTCTACCAAAAATGGGTTTCATGGGTCGTCAAAAAAGAGCCGGCACGCTGGCCGGCTTTGGGTCTTATTCGTAGTGGAACAGATCGCCACCGTGCATATCGATCAGCTCCAGCGCCTTGCCGCCGCCACGGGCCACACAGGTGAGGGGATCTTCGGCAACGACGACAGGAATGCCGGTCTCTTCCATCAGCAGACGGTCGATATCTTTCAGCAGTGCGCCACCACCGGTCAGCACCATGCCGCGCTCGGAGATGTCGGAAGCCAGTTCCGGCGGAGACTGCTCCAGCGCCACCATGACGGCAGCCACGATACCGGACAGCGGCTCTTGCAGCGCTTCCAGGATTTCGTTGGAGTTGAGAGTGAAGCTGCGCGGTACACCTTCAGCCAGGTTGCGGCCACGGACTTCAATCTCGCGCACCTCTTCGCCCGGATAGGCGGAGCCGATCTCGTGCTTGATGCGCTCGGCAGTCGCTTCACCGATCAGGCTGCCGTAGTTGCGACGGACGTAGCTGATGATGGCTTCGTCAAACTTGTCGCCACCGATACGGACTGACTGGGAGTAGACCACACCGTTCAGAGAGATGATGGCCACTTCAGTGGTACCACCACCGATATCAACCACCATGGAACCGGTCGCTTCGGATACCGGCAGGCCAGCACCGATGGCAGCAGCCATAGGCTCGTCGATCAGGTAGACCTCACGGGCACCGGCGCCCAGTGCGGACTCCTTGATGGCGCGACGCTCAACCTGGGTTGAACCGCACGGTACACACACCAGCACACGCGGGCTGGGGCGGAAATAGTTGTTGTCGTGAACCTGTTTGATGAAGTGCTGCAGCATCTTCTCGGTCACGTAGAAATCGGCGATCACGCCGTCTTTCATCGGGCGGATTGCGGAAATGTTGCCCGGGGTACGGCCCAGCATCTGCTTGGCGGCATGACCGACAGCAGCGACCGATTTGGCGTTCCCGCGCTCTTGGCGAATGGCGACAACTGAGGGTTCGTTAAGGACGATCCCTTGATCTTTTACATAGATCAGGGTGTTGGCAGTTCCCAAATCGATCGACAGATCGTTGGAAAAGACGCCTCTGAGCTTTTTGAACATGGCTACGGGAAATCCTAAGAATTTGGAGGTGCAGAAAACCGGCTAACTTTACCAATGCCCACCCCAATGGGCAAGCGCTCAAACTGTCGCCAATCAATCAGGCGCGACAAAAATGCGAGTCATCACTCACTCGCACACGCTTGCAAACACTAATAAACAAGGATTTAGGGGGATGCTGTTGAGCCATCCCCCCTCACACATCATTTACTGCAATACTTCGCGCCGATAAATAATTCTGTCATTACCCCGGCTGGAGCCGAAAATGGCCTCACCTTGCAGGTTGCCGTCATTGGCACTCGTTGGGTCAGACAACCAGAGGGGCTGCGACGGCTGTTTTGCCAATTCGACCTTGTAGGGAATGCGCACCGCGACATTTGGAGCCCCAAAGTGAAGGACTATCTCACCTTGTTTTGCCTTGGCGGAGATGCTCGGCACACTTTGACCACTTAGCATCAAACTACTGCTATATGGCGCGGTTAATAACGGAGGGATCTTACCTGTTACCTCATATGATGCTGTCACCCCGTTAAAACCGATCTTGCGTTCAGGATCTTTGGGCTCCACAGCAGGAAGCGGGTCAAAACCATTATTTGCCAACGATAGCTGAGAGCAATTGTCTTCCTCATTAATCACCCAACTGGCCGATTCGAACCGCTGCATTAATAACTTCAAAGGCAAGCTGGCACGATCAACACCACGCTCTTTGCCCGCCAGCAAGCGTCCAAAATAGACTTTCATAGGTACGCTGTCGATCAGGCGGGCATTGCAACTGGCACCGCTGCAATTGCCGACCACAGCATCACTGAAGTCGGGATTGGCAATCAGGCTGCGCTCACCATCCTCATCCCGCATATAGAGGCCAAATAGCAGCGACTCGTAGGGGCCGTCTAGCTGGTTACCCGAAGGACGAGCAAAAGAGGTAGTGCCTTTAAAATCAGCTTTCCCGTTAACCCATGGCAACGAAGTGATGCTGGTGAGTCGCGTCGCCAGAGAGTGACCATCTTTGTTATTCGCAACGGTGATATAGGGAGTCCCCTTGGCAAAGGACCCAGTATAGTTTCGGGTCTGTACACCCGTCGTATTACGAGCCATCACATCCAGCGTGACGCCAAAGGGCTGCCCCATATAGGAGAACGCATTGCAGGCCGGCACTATGTCGCCACTCACCAGATTAAAGTCGGCAGGAATAAAACGCCCCACCGGCTGGCTCTGGGCTGATGGGATGGTGTAATTGAAGTAGCCATTGGCTGGCGGCGTCGCCGTCATCCGGAACACCCCCACCTCGCTGACTGACTGGGTGACCTTATTGAGATTGTTGATACCCATCCCATTAGAGTGGTTATAGCTCGCTGTACCGACCTGCGCATTTTGCCCGGGAATCGGGGCAACCAGTTGAGTAGCAAGAGCGATGTTAGTCAAAGCAAAGTTGGGCGTGGTCAGGTTCCCGGCGCAGATATCCCCATCATTGGCCGACTCCCAAGCCATCGCCTTGATATCTACCTGGAACGTTTCCCCCGCTTTTTTGAATACCGGACAACTGCTGTCACCTGCCGCGCAGACCCCTTGCGGGGGCGTAATGCACAAACCGACCGGGCGCGCCACAAACTGATCCGCGCCTAGCATCACCAGACCGGCTTCACTGCCGGTGCCATCATAACTGGCATCCAGTTGCACCTTGCCCGCATCCGGATAATTAACCGTGATGGTCGACTGCCCCTGATCATTAAATGCGAGGGAGAGCGGTGTTGCAGCCCCCTGACTGGCACCAATCGCACTGCTATTGACGCTCATCTGGCTGTTATAGGGGTTACCGGTGGGGGAGATATAGCTGCTCCAGAACTTGACGCTCTTGGTCTGACTGGCAAACCCCGGCACACACAGCTTGGTCACATCGCTCTTTTTGATCGCCTTGATAGTCACCGTCTGCGGCTGATTGGAATAGGTATCAGGCACATCAAAGAAGAAGCCGCTATCGGCAAAGTTCAGGGTACAGGCTGCGGTACTGGGAGTCCCCGCCCCGGCCTTGCACAAGGTGGAACTGAATGGCTTGGTCGTTGGAGTCGAGCCGGAAACGCCTATGGTCACCGCGGTCGGCGTATTGTTGCGCAACTGCACCGTGGTCGAACCGCCGCTAAAGGTCACCGTATTGCCACCAATCCAACCATTGCTGGCAGAAGTAGGGGTAAGACTCAGGGTCGCAGTAACCGGGTCTGTGATAAGCGTGGTACAAGCGGCATCGGCGCACGCCTTGACCGTCACCGTCTCGGGGTTGCATGTCAGTGGCTGACCGGAGTGATCAAGTTGGAAATGATCAATCTGCACCCCGATCGGGTTGGAGCGCAGGGCGCAGATCTGGATATCATCCAGCTCATGGTTATTGTTGGCACCTCCGGTTGACCCTGTAAGCGACAACAAAAAATCTGCAGGTACCTGCTCCTGCCCAGCGGTCGCCATCGCATCGAATGGCGCAACCAGGGTACTAAATCCGGAGCCAGTGTTTCTATCCAGCGAGACCATGGAGCGGCCAGCCACACGTGAATCAATCCTTAACCGATAGAGATGGCCGGGCTGGGCGGAACTGGTGCCACTCACATCAATCTTAGGATTAAGATTGGCCGCCGTGCCTGCCAAATAGCGATAACTTGAACCGACGCCCCCCCGAATCGCAATCGCTTGAGCACGGAATCCCGGGCCACCAACTTTTCCTTCATTACCGTTGGAAAAGTTTCCATATTCGTCAAGCCCGACGCCAAGCCAACCACCGGCAAAACCGGGCGTTCCATTATCACGTTGAGCATAACCGAGCGCGCCACCAAAACTACCAGGCTGCGGGGTTACTGTCGCATCAGAAAGAATCACCGCTAATCCATCCCCCCCGGTATTCCACCAATTGGGTGACCATGCGTAATAACGAAAGGTTACTTCAACCAAATTGTTTGCAGCCGGGAATAAACGTTGATAAGTCGCTGAGGTAGCTTGGTTACCACTCGCTTCAGTCATCCGTAATCGGCCGCTGACAATCTTCGGGTCAAAAGTACCAGAAGTCCGTTTGACAACCCACTTGTCACTCAACACAGTTCCAGGAAAATTATCTGAAAAACACCCAAGTATGGGAGTGAATGTCTGATCATTGATTACCGAATTATCCGTCATATTCAGGCTACGGCTTGTCGTACGACCACGAATGATGGCTGAATTGTTAAGCATCAATTTTTGATCGGAATACACGTAACCATTTATTTGACTACCGCCATTCAGAGTAATCCCACCATAACCAAATAACAGTAGAGAACCCTCACCAGAGGCGTTCAATATAGCATCATTCAGCTCAAGAGTATTTTTGACAAAAATACGAACTTCACCCTGGATCTGAATTTCTGTCCCCTGATTCATCGTTAATGATTCAATCCAGTAATCACCAGATGAAAAAATCACTTTGGCACCATTGTTCAATGCCAGCGACTTGATCCGATATTCTGTAGCAGCACTGGAGAAACTTAACGAACAGCTGGTATTCAATGCGATGGAATTAAATTGGTTTGAGGTTGCACTCCCGACACTCAACTGCTGCCCAGCTTGGCACTGTGTAAAATTCCCACTTGAACCACTACTTGATAAAAAAATATTGCCGCCGGTAATAGATAACCCACGAATTGTATTGCGGGTAATAGTACACAAGCGGCGAGAGCCATCTGCGTTGTCACACGCGTCCAACGGCATCCCGGAGCCTTGAGTTGAGGCACAGTAATTGAGTGCAGCCCCCGCAGTACCGTTCACCTTGGCGGAGCCATACATTGTCAACGCAGGATTACCAAGGGAATTGCAATTAACATTGGTGTCCCCACGATGACCCTGAGTCACCGCTGGGAAATAGGTTGCAGTATCAATCACCTGAAATGCCTCTGCTGCGCCACTAAATAGCCACACGGCTGCGACGATCCATAAATTGCGCATCAGGGAGTTCCTCCATCATAAGCTTCGACCATCAGGGTTCGGCTCACGGCAAAATCAGGGTTGGCGCTGTTGAGGTCCGAGCTGCCACAGGTTCCGACACTCTCGAAACGATAGCCCGTGCTGCTCTGGTTGTTATAGGTCACCGGTACCTCCCGGCAGCTAACCACAACCTGACAACCAGCCAAACCGATGTTGTCATTAAACTGCTGTGTGGCAAGTACCAGACCACAACGATTAGGTGATGATACAGCCGGTCTGTTAGGGAATAGCTGATATAGAGCAATCTCCAGCCCGCTCTGGGCGGCCAGCAGGGCACGCACGCTGCGCACCGCCACCGTATTTTTCTCGCCGCTATCGACCAGAAAACGCCCCATGGCAGCCGCCAGCAGCGCCATCACCACAATCACAAACAGGGCGATCATCAAGGCACTGCCTCGCATCCGTCCGAAAGCCTGTGGATCAGGGCACATTGAACACCTCTATCTTGTGGTTAAAGGTGACCGACTCCCCCTTGCGCTCGAACACAAAACGCATACCAAACTCCCCTTCAGCGTTAAACGCCGAGGTTTCACGATAGAAGACATTGCCAGGCCGAAGTGACTCGGCCATCAGGACTCCTAGCGGTAAAGTGCTGCCAGTGGCACTGATCCCTGCACTGGTTCGGTATAGCGCCCCTCCAGATACGCAGTAACGCACCTGCTCGCGAGCAAAATACGCTCTCATGCCGGGAGATGTACCATCCAGCAGCGCACCGCTATACCCGATTGATTGGGCTCCAGAGATCACCGGGCCCACAGCCTCAACTTGCGCCACGCAACGACCATAATCACAGCGGTCCCGTATCGACTGCGTACCGCTGGAAACGGGTTGGGGAAACACCACTAACCAGTCGTTTACCGGCTCAACTGCAACAGGAGGCGCAACCATTACCAGCTCAAGTGTGGACAAGGCGCCAGACGGGCGATTGAGGGCAAGATAGCGCCCCGAGTTGCTGATGGGCCAGAACCGCAGACAGGGGCCTTGGTCCAGCCAATTACCATTCTGATCTTCAATGCGCTCCGATCCCGGCACCGCATCGCGCAGTTCGCGGTTAAGTCGCTCCATGGCGAAACGGGCATCACTCATCAACTGTTCACGGCTACTGGCATCGCCATAAATCTGGGTGCCGATTCCGATAAACTGGCTGGTAAAGGTCGCCATAATCCCGAGCAACAGGATGACCATCACCAGCTCGACCAGAGTAAAGCCACTGTTACCCCGAGGCTTGCGGTAGGTTCGATTAGCAGCCAAGCGTAATCGGACGTCGGAAGTAGCAGCAGGAGCAGACATTCGGATAGACAAGCAGGAGCGTTCCATCAGTAGTTCCCCCGATAGAAGGAGAAGTCGAGCACACTCCCATCCGGCAGCTTCACCTGCAACAGAACTCGCTTGCCGATAGACTCTGCCTTAAGACCCGGGCTGCCAAACAGGTCATCCGGCGTCACGGCGATCCTGACCTGGTAGTTGCGATACTCATCGCTTGCGACCTTGGAATCGGCTTGAGTAAAGAATGCCGCCTCAATCCAGTCACTGTTCAAGCAGTTAACCTCAGCCCATCCCTTGGCACAAATGACGCTGGTCTGATAATCATCCACATCATTAAAGGTATAGGGCTCCCGTTCACCACCATCCGGGCCATACTGGCTGGGCTGCCAACCCGCAATCGCCGGAGCAGGAGGATTCTGGGTACAGGTCACACCGACAGGGCAACTGCAATCCCCATAAAATTGGCCATTGAAGGTCTCGCCACAACGATAACGGCCACCGTTATGATCCGAATGTTCATCAAACGACTTTTGCAAGATCTCGCCGGAGAGGCGCTGGGCCAGCTGGGCGGCACGTACCTGCTGCACCGGATCCACCGCCTGCGGCGCCTGATTGATGAGTAACCCCAATATGCCGGTCAAGGCCACCGCCAGCAGCACTATGCCAACGATCAGCTCAATCAGGGTAAAACCGCGCTTAAGGGATCTCATGAATAAACCCCTCTGACTCAATCTTGATGCGGCTGGTTTCGCGGCCATCTGTGACTTGCAGCTCGCAGCCACCGGCGCAGCTACCGAGCGGGCGGCCCATCGGATCAAAGCGGATAACAAAAGGAGGCGTGCCCTTGTTCGAGGATAGGGAGATCCCGGCTGACAGGGTCACCGGACGGCCACGGGTGAGCTGATTAGCGTTCCAGCTCGATATAGCCGCAGGATCGCCACAAGGGGAGAGCGTGCTGTGGCCAAACTGGCCCGCGTCAACCCGCAGTGAGGTACAACGATTGGCCGGTTCGTGCATATTGACGGTCTGTACCAGCCGCAAGCGGATAAGCAGCTCGTCACGCACGGTTTGAGTTTCAAAGCCGCCTTTGCCCAACCATTTGGGCACAGCAAAGGCGGCCAGAATCCCGAGTAGCAGGATCACCAGTACCAGTTCAATCAGGGTAAAGCCCTTGGTTGCAGGCATGGTTTTTCTCATCGGTGGAAAGAAGAAAGCGAGGCCCAAGCCTCGCTTTAACATTATGGATTATGGGGTTACAACACATGCATTGGTTGCGTCGAATTTACCCAATTCCGCTTTAGCGGGTGTAGTAGAGGTGGCTTGAGTGTAAAGAACACAATCAGACTTTTCTTTCGCATCGTTTGGTGCAAAACGGAATGTGGAAGAAGAAGCTGACACGCCTTTCCAGGAACCATCAATAGTCACAGCTTGTTCAATACCGTCTGCAGATGCCTTGGGATAACCATACACAACTTGAATAGTTGTGCCATCAGAGCTCGATACAGCACCAGAAGACGCAGTTTCCAACCCTTCCAACGCAGCTTTGCTGTATACCAGTTGAGAAGAGCTCTGTACTGCAGCCAGTACTCCGCTTGCCGCTGCAGTTTTTGCATCATCCTGCAGATTCAGGAACTTGGGTGCAGCGGTGACCGCCAGAATACCCAGAATGATGATCACGATAACCAGTTCGATCAGGGTAAAACCCGCCTGTTTTTTCATTTCACTTTCCTCTGTTAATTAATATTTGTGGTCACCTGACCGGACGCCGGACGGTAACTGAAACTCATAAATGCATCAGTCTTGCCTTGCGGATCCTGATACTTGCCATCACTGCCCTTACTCAAACTATTGACCAAATAGTAACGGCAGACCGAATCCAGTCCATTACTGCTCACTGTGGCATAGTATTTCAGGTCATTGCCGCTACCGCGCACTTCATTGAAGCTGGCCGTAGCCTTGGGCGGGTTTTGCAGTAACCCCTCCCAAATATTGAGACAACGTTCGGCGGTCAGATTAGCCGGATCCACATCGGGATTACCGCTTGCAACGGTATCCATGGGATAGCCGGGCGACAGCTCGCCGTTGCTGATCTGGGTATCGGTCGGAGTGGTCAGATAGAAGCGGCTGCCGTCATAGAGCACGGTATTGAGGCTGTCCTGTTTGGCGCGACCTTCCGCCTCCCATTGCGCCCGCACCAGTGAAACGCCGGTAGCAAAACCGCCAGAGACCCCTTCCACGCTGGCCTTCTTCGCTTCATCGGTCACATCGAGAAAGCGTGGCAGTGCAGTCACCGCCAGGATCCCCAGGATCACGATAACGATCACCAGCTCAATGAGGGAGAAGCCGGCAGACCGTCTCCTCATCCCGTTTTCCGGCATTGTTAGTGCCATTGGTTTCATTGTCATGCTCCCTCCGTAATGCCCCACATTATTTCATGCAGGCCCAAAAAAATCATGTAGTTGGGTCATATGATTAGCTTCATTCAAGGCTTTTTCATCACCCGCCCGTCAGAAAACTGATAAACCAGCCAATAACCATCCCACCCGATCTCGCAACCACTGCCATCGGGGCGGGCCAGAACCTGCAGGGGAGGCATGCCCCCCTTCGTCTCACCCATCAGTGCCAGCCACAACTGACGGCAATTTTCCGAAGGGGATTGCAGCGGCACCAGCCCCAGGGGCCAACCCCGGGCGTCAAACTGCCACCCCTTGCCGACAACATGCAGGATCTGCGGACGCCGCTCATCGAGCCAAATGCCGTGCAAACGCTGTGCCCGCTCGGCAAATTGCTCCCCCAACAAGGTGAGGGTGAGCTGCTGCGCCTCTTCCCGGTGGCCCTGATAGCTACGCACCAACGTAGCAATAATCACCATCAACAGGATGATCACGGCGATCCGCCGATATCCGGTCAGCCAGCGATCATCTTGCTGCGTCTGTCTGTTCATCCAGCCCTCGACTCCACCGATCACTTGCCTCTTACGGCTCGCACATGTCCCACCACTCAGGCGTGAAGATATCCAGTTCCAGCAAGATTACTTGCCGCGAACCGCGCGCATCATGTCCCACATGGGGGTGAAGATACCCAGCGCCAGGATCAGCACCATTACCGCCACGATCCCGATCAGGATCGGCTCGATCCGAGCGGTGAGACTCTTGAGGTCATAATCCACCTCCCGCTCGTAATACTCGGCCACTTCGTGCAGCAGGTCATCGACCTGACCGGTCTCCTCCCCCACGGCGATCATCTGCATCACCAGCGGGGTGAACAGGCCGCTGCTGCTGGCGGTGCGCAGCAGGCTCTCGCCCCGCTCGATACCGGCGCGCATATCCCGCACTCGCCCCGCCATCCAAGCGTTATCCACCGCATCGGCCACCAGGGTCAGCGCGGTGTTCAGCGGCACCCCTGCCTTGAGCATCATGGAAAAACTGCGGGCAAAACGGGCCAGCAGGGAGCGCTCTATGATGGTGCCGACGATCGGCAACTTGAGCTGCCAACGGTGCCAGGTCAGCTTGCCCTTGGTGGTGGCAACCCAGCGGCGCCAACCGAACACCATCCCAGCCAGAATGGCGAGCAGCAGCCACCAGTAGTTGACAAAAAAGTGCGAGGTGGCGAGCAGAATGCGGGTCGCCAGCGGCAACTCCACCCCGAATTTGGCGAACATGCCGGCAAACACCGGGATCACCATGATATTGAGGATCACCATGGCGATACCGATGGCGATCATCACGAAGCTGGGGTAGCGCATGGCGGTCTTGATCCGCTTGCGGGTCTCCAGCTCCAGCTCGAAATAGTTGGCGAGCTGCAAGAAGGCCTCTTCCAGCTGACCTGTGTTCTCACCCACATGAATGATGGCGACAAACAGGCTGCTGAATACCTTGGGGTGCGCCTGCATCGAGCTGGAGAGCGGGCGACCGTTGCCGAGATCTTCCCCCAGCGAGTGAAGCGCCCGCTTGAGCGGCTTGCTGTGAGTGCTTTCCTCCAGCCCGGCAATGGCGCGCAGGATCGGGATCCCCGCCCGGGTCAGGGCATACATCTGGCGGCTGAAGATCACCAGCTCGTCCAGCTTGACGCCCCCTTCCAGCAACAGTGACCACTCGATGGCAGCGGATTTGGCCTTGCCCGGTTTGAGCTCGGTGGGCATCACGCCACGGCGCATCAGCTGCTCGGCGGCCGCCATCTCATTGGCCGCTTCGACCACGCCACTGGTGGCGTTGCCCTGGCTGTCACGTCCCTTGTAGGCAAAGTTAGCCATCGCTTACCCCAAATCCTCGGCCAGTCGCAGCACCTCATCCACCGAGGTGATCCCCTGACGGGCATAATCGAGGGCTGTGAGGGCCAGCGGCCGGTAGTGTTCGTGTTGACGGGCCGCCTTGGCGAACCCTTCCGCATCGTTGCGGCGCAGGGCATCCATCATCGGCTGATCCAGCTCCAGCAACTCGTAGACCCCGATCCGGCCGGAATAACCGGTAAAGTTGCAGCTCTGGCAACCCCGGCCCTTGTGATAGGTGTGCTGGCCAGGCGCCTCGCCAGAGAGCACCGTGAGCCAGGTGGCCTGCCCTTCGTCGGGCGCCTTCTCCTCGACGCAGTGCTCACATACCCGCCGCACCAGCCGCTGGGCGACCACCGCCCGCAGGGCGCTCGCCACCAGATAGCCGGGCGCCCCCATGTCGATAAGGCGCAAGGCACTGGTCACCGCATCGTTGGTGTGCAAGGTGGTCAGCACCAGGTGACCGGTGATGGCGCCACGCAGGCCGATCTCCACCGTCTCGTTGTCACGCATCTCACCCACCAGCAGGATGTCCGGATCCTGACGCAGGGTGGAGCGCAGCACGTTGGAGAAGGTGAGGCCGATCTTGGGGTTGACCTGCACCTGATTGACGCGGGAGAGACGATACTCCACCGGGTCTTCTACCGTGATGATCTTGTTGCTGGACTGGTTGAGCTCGGAGAGGGCGCCATAAAGGGTGGTGGTCTTGCCGCTACCGGTCGGGCCGGTCACCAGGATCATCCCGTGTGGCCGTTTGAGCTGGCGACGGAAACGGGTCAGGATCTCCGGCGGCATCCCGGTTTCGGTCAACGACAAGATGCCGGAGGATTGATCCAGCAGACGCATCACAACAGACTCGCCATACTGCACCGGCATGGTGGACATCCGCACATCCACATCGCGACCTCGCACCTTCATATTGAAACGGCCATCCTGCGGCAAGCGCTTCTCGGAGATATCGAGCCCGGCCACCAGCTTGAGGCGCAGCACCAGCGCCTGGGCGATCCGCACCTCGTTGAGGATATTCTCGTGGAGGATGCCGTCGATCCGCTGGCGAATGCGCAGCACCTTCTCGTCCGGCTCGATGTGGATATCCGACGCCCCCACCTGCACCGCATCCTCGAACAGGGAGCGCAGCAGCTTGGCCACCGTCGCCTCCCCCTCGTCATTGGCCCCCAGATTGCTGGAGCCCAGCTCAAAGCCGGAGTCCTGATACTCCTCCTGCAACTGTTCGGCGAAACTCTCAATCTCGCGGGTACGGCGATAGAGGCGGTCGAAATAGTCCAGCAACTGCCCTTCCCGCGCTACCGCCAGCACCATAATGCGCGGGCTGAGCAGGGCAGCGACGGCATCCAGTGCGCTCAGATCGGCCGGATCCGACATCGCCACCGTCACCTTGTCGTCGGTAAGGTTGACCGCCAGTGCCCGATAACGGCGCGCCTGCACTTCGGGCAGCAGTGGCACCGCAGCGGCGTCGATGGTGAGGTTGTTAAGATCGAAGAAGGGCACATCCAGCTGGCGGGCGAGGAACTGCAACAGCTGCACCTCGCTGATAAAGCCGAGGTCGATGAGAGTGGTGCCCAGCTTGCGGCCGGTCTGACGCTGCTGCTGCAGGGCAAGCTGCAGCTGATCATCAGAGATGATCTGCTCTTGTACCAGCAGGTCGCCGAGGCGCATTTTCAGTCTGGGTTGTGCCATGTTTGCTCCGATCTCTGTTACTTCACACCCGTTGCCGCATCCGATTCCGCTTTGCTAATCGAACCTGCTGTTTATCAAGGGGTTAGCTGACCAATTCGTTGTTCCAGCCAGTTGGTCGACGCCTCGCCGAGGTTGCCGTGCAGCAAGGCGTTGCGATAGGCATCGAGCGCCCGCTGGCTGTGGCCCTGACCATCCTCGGCCACGCCGAGGCCAAGCCACCAGCGGCCCTGATCCGGCTGCTGACGCAGCAGCTTCACATAGAGCGCCGCCGCATCGGCATTCTGGCCCAGCTCCTGAGTCAGCCCGGCCCAGGTCGCGTAATAGTCCATGTTGCTGGCGAGATCCGGCTGATAGCCGGACAGCCAGCCAAGCGCCTGCTGCTGCTGCCCCTCACTGATGGCAAGGCGGGCCAGTAGCAGACGAAAATCGGCCTGTTGGGGATCGAGCCGGATCCCCTCCTCCAGCAGCTGACGCGCCTCGGTCAGACGGCCCTCGCCGTAGAGCAGCCCCGCCAGCTGCTCGCGCGCTCCCTGGTTGTAGGGGTCGTGGGCCAGCACCTGATAGTAGTTGTCCTGCGCATCCCGCAGGCTTCCCTTGGCCATGGCGGTGGTCGCCTTGCGCTCCGCCAGTGCCGCCAGCTCCTTGGCCGATAGCTCCACCGTCTCGATCTTCAATACGCTCGGCTTGCGCGGCGCGCTGGCGACTGCCTGCTGCTCTGCCGCCAATTCGGCGTAAAGCTCGGGCTGCAGCTCTTCATCGGTCGGCTCGGACTCGTCAACATCGCTGGAGGCGTCAAAGGGCGCACCATCGGTCCCGTCCTCCGAGTCACTCTCGCCTGCCTTATCATTCACCTCATCCTGGCTTGGCAGTGGCAGCGCGGCCGCCACCTCGACCGGCTCGGGCTGGCTGACGGGCGCGGCGGCCCTTGCCACAACATCGGGAGTCACCGCATCGGGGGCGATCACTTCGCTGGCAGCCGTAACGGGTTGGGTCTGCTGCCAGTAGATCCAGGTTCGCCAACCAAGGATCCCCAGTGCCAGACCGCAGATCAGAGTCAACAGCAACATCCACCATCCCTGCTGGCGCGCAGGGGCAATATAGACGGCAGCACCTTCGGATCCTTGCTGGCGCCGATCCAGATCTTTCAGCATCTGGTTGATAACGCTCATGGCCAGACTCCATAAGCCAGGGCGCACCCCAGCAACAGTAACAGGGGCCACCAGCGCCGTGGCGCAAAGCGGCTGGCATCGTCGGTATCGCGAATGGCGAGCCGTACCAGACGGCTATCGACCTGACGCACACCCTGACCATAGGCCAGCATCAGGCACTTCTGCGCCAGGATATTGATCAGTCTCGGGATCCCTCGCGATGCACGCCACAACAGACGCATGGCTCGACCTGCAAACAGCGGTGCCCCGCGGTAACCGGAGACCTGCAATCTGTGCTCCAGATAGGCGCGGGTCTCGTCAAAACGCAGCGGCCGCAGGCAGTAGGAGAAGCCAATCCGCTGGCGCAGTTGGCGCAGATGCGGCTTGGCCAGTCTGGCATCCAGCTCCGGCTGGCCGAACAGCACGATCTGCAGCAGCTTGCTCGATTCGGTCTCGAGATTGCCAAACAGGCGGATCGCCTCCAGCGTCTCGTCCGGCAGCGCTTGCGCCTCGTCGATCAGCACTACCACCCGACTGCCCTGCTGGTGCAGGCTGATCAGGTGACGATGGATACGATCGGTCAGATCCAGCTCACTCTGATCCCGTACCGCCAACCCCAGCTCCAGCGCCAGCGCGATGCGCAGCTCGGCCGGAGTGAGGTGGGGATTGGGCAACCAGGCAAGCCGCACCGGACGCGCTTCCGAGCCCAGCTCGCTGAGCAGCTTGCGGCAGAGCAGGGTCTTGCCGGTACCCACCTCGCCGGTCACCTTGATAAAGCCCTCCCCCTGCGCCAACGCCCAGTTAAGCACCTGCAGCGCCTCTTCGTGAGGCGGCAGGCCGTAGTAGAAGCCGGTATTGGGAGTGAGGCTGAACGGTGCCTCCTGCAGGCCGAAGTGGGTCAGGTACATGAGACCTCACCTGCCACGGCAAGCAAGCAGCCTGTGCTGGCAAGGCAGCACAGGCCGTTCGGGATGAGGGTGACCGCATCTGGTGTCATGGGTCAGCCCTTGGCCGGATACCACTTGTCGAGCAGCTCGGAGGAGCGTTGCAGCTCGTTTTGCCAGGTATCTTTCTCCACCACGGTCGGTTTGAGCATGATCACCAGCTCCACCTTCTTGGTGCTCTCGCGGCGGTTGGTAAAGGCTTCACCCACCCAGGGAATATCCCCCAGCAGCGGCACCTTGCTGACGATCTCCTGCTTGTCGGTCTTCATCAGGCCGCCGATAACGATGATGTCACCGTTATTGGCCTGCACCACGGTATCCGACTCGCGGATCGAGCTCTTGGCGAGCGGCAAGGTCATCTTGCCTCCCGTGGTGCCCAGATCGATGGTTTTGTTTTGTTCTTCGGTATCAATCACTGACGGATGGATATGAAGCAGCACCTTGCCCTCTTCATCGATCTGTGGCGTTACGTCCAGCGCAATACCGGAGAAGAAGGGTGTCAACTCAACATTTGGCGTCCGCTCAGTCCCTGTTGTGGTTGAGGTAATCGTCGTCGTCGCATTGGTGACGAAGTACTCGTCCGTCCCGACCTTTATCACAGCCTTCTGATTGTTTGTCGCAGTGACACGGGGGCTGGAGAGGGTATTCACATCCCCCTGAGTCTTGAGCAGGTTGACCGCCACATTGAAGTTGCCGTCAGTAATAGTGAAACCAGCCCCCCCACCAATTGCGTTAAAGATCGGATTTACTGCACCAACCAGACTCTCGCCAAGGGATCCTCCCCCCTTAAGCAGGTTATAGGTCTGCTGACTCTCTGGGATATTAGGCGCCATCAGGTCTGGCTGAGCCACCTTGGGAATACCTTTATTTCCATCCCAACTAGCTGTCAAACCGCTCCAATCTACCCCCTGCTCATAACCTTCACTAAGAGCTACTTCCATAATTCGCGCTTCGAGTACGACCTGACGTTTTAAATGACTTTCGGATTGAGTCAGGAATTCACGGACTGCTTTTAGCTCTTTCGGATAGGCGCGAATAGTGACCAATCCTGCCTGTGGGCTGGTGATGACAGCCCGACCATCACCATTTCCAATCAGTGTTTGCAAAGTGTCACGTAAGTCGGTCCAATAATCACTGTTGGTATCAGTCTCAATCTGGGTACCATTCGATGTGGTTTGAGTATTGGTATTACTCGAAATACCTGTGCCATTCTGGCTAGATGATATTTCGGTATTGCTGTTGGAATTCAACCCGCTGTTGTTTGAGTTGTTCTCACTAGAAGTCACCCCGCCGGTGCTGACCGAGGTGCGGGAGAGGCCACGACGGGACATCATCAGATAGTTGACCGGGATGGTTTCGGTGCGCAGACCCGCCGGATAGATATGGAAGACATTGCCCTTGCGCTGCACGTCGAAGCCGTACATATCGCCCACCACCGCCAGCACCTCCGGCAGAGTCACATCCTTGAGCTCGACGGAGACCAGCCCGGCCACCCCGGGGTGAACCGCCACGCTGTAGCGGGAGCCCTTGAACAGGGAACCGAAAAACTCCACCGCCTCCACGTCGTGAGCCGCGATACGCAGCCGCTTCTCCGGCATGCCGACCGGCATCTGCGGCCGGTTCAGCTGCAGCAATTCACTTTGCACCGATTTGGGCAACGCGGTCAGAGGGGCAGCCAGTTTCTGCTGTTCGTTCATGGCCTGTTTGAGAGCATCCTTCGCCTGGGTCGGCTCGGGGTGCTGATACGTGGTACAGCCTGCAGCCATCATGGCCACGGTGATCAGACAGAGACGGTGTTTTTTCATGTAATTAGGGCACCCTGACTTGCAATTAAACTCGATAAAGCCGATTCACCTCTCGAGAGGCAAGCACGACTCAAACCCGGATCTTGCTGGCAAACAGTGTTACCGCATGGCGTTTTCCCGCCTTTTCCAGCACCACGGCATCGGCATTGATGGCCACCAGCGTATAGCCGTCCACCTGTTGTCCGACCCGATAACTCTTGCCATTGAGTACCGCCAGTGCCGGGCCATTACCCAGCACGACACTCTGCAGCTTCGGCAAACCGGCGCGGCTCTCGCCGGTCGCACGGGCGCCAACCGCCACATCAGCCAGCGGCGCGGTGGGATCCTGCAATACCTCGACCTGCTCCGCCTGTACCAGCAAGCTGAACAGGCAGCAGCACAACGCAAATACTCTAGCCACGGATAAACTCCTTGCTGGTACTCAGGGTGTAGATCTCCATCTCCACCACCGCGCCGGGATAGGCTTTGACCTGATAGTCGAACTGCTTCCAGTAGAAGTGGCGCGGCAAGGCTTCCAGCGCTTTAAGATATTGATACACATCGAAATAGCCGCCTTCAAGCTGAAGCCGGATACCATGCTTGTAGAGATTGACCTTCTGCTCTCCCGCCATCAGCGGGGTCGGCTCCAGCGAACTGAGGGCCAACATGTGAAGGTTGGCGGAGCGGGAGAGCAGCGCCTCCAGCACCAGCGGCATCTCGTGCGCCGGGATCAGATCGACGGTCTGGGCCTTGAGCTCATCGTCGATCCGGGCCAGATCCGCCTCGACTTGCGCCAGCTGGTCGCGAACTCCCTGATTGGGATCCCGCTTGAGCCGGGCCTGTTTGCCGAGGTTTTCCAGCTCCATGATCTCGAGGTCGCGCTCGGCGGCGCTCAGGGCCATGCGATCCTGCTGCAGGCGGGTATCAGCGCCATCGAGCCAGCCGTAGAGTCCGGCCGCGCCCAGCAGCACCAGACCGGTCAGCAGGATCAACACCCGCTCCCGCTGGCTCAACACGGCGATACGCTGGCCCCATGCCTGCCATTGTGCTTTCAGGTTCATCAGGGTTTCTCCCGCGCAATGCCGCTCAACTGGAAGGTCAGGCGACCCTCCTTGTCACGGCCGAGGGTCAGTTCACCAAACTCCTTGCCCACCAGACTCGGGGTCTGCTTGAAGCGGTTGACCCAGGCCGGTACATCCTGACTGCGTCCGGCAAAGCCGGAGAGGTTGATCCGCCCTTCGTTGATCTCGATGCGCTGCAACGAGAGGTTGCTGTTGCGAATGCGGGAAAGATCCGCCATCACGCTGGCATAGCCCTGGGATTTTTGCAGGGTCAGGCTGCCCAATTGGCGCATCAGCCCCTGCTTGGCCGTCAGCTCATCCTGCTTGTTGACCAGTTGCTGTTGCAGCCGGGGATCTGCCTGATGGCGCGCCAGCTCGGCATCGAGCCGCTGCGCCTCGCTGCGCTTGAGTTCCAGCTCGGCAGAGCGCTGCGCCAGCGCCCGGCTGACCTGCTGCTGCTGCCAGCTGTAACCGACACCCGTCAACAGGATCAGCAGCAGCGCAAAGCCCCATACCAGCGCCATCTGATTGAGGCTGGCCCACTGCCGCTTGGGGCGAAACTCGGCGCCATAGAGGTTTATCTGACGTTTCATCACGCATCCTCCCCGATGGCGGCTGCGTAAGCCGAGAGGTATTCGACGCCGGCCAGGATCGCCTTGTTGGCCATGGCGGAGACGGCAAAGCCGAAGGTCTGCTCCATGTGGCGCACCAGGGTACCGATAAAGGGCGAGGCGACGGCAAACTGCATCTGCCCCAGCTCGGGCAATTTCAGCTGGCCCGCCAGATAGTCGAGGGAGCGCTGGATCTCCAGCGCCAGTGAATCGAGCAGCATACTGTCCGGCTCATGTTCGCCAGTCAGGCTGGTGAAACCGCGCAGCTGGCGGGAGAAGCAGAGCCCGCCCTGATGGAAGACCAGCAGTTGCAGATCCTGCCCCTTGGGCTGCCACAGCAGCATGCGCACCGTCTCGTCAGCGTCATAGAGAGAGGTGAGCGCCAATTCGTCGCTGATGATGGATTGCAGGGTGGCGATGCCGTTGATGGCATCGGCCAGCTGTTGCACCCGGCTCTTGGGCAGGCAGATCACATTGATGCGCGGACGACCGGCAGGCGGGGTGGGCAAGTCCACATAATCCATCGCCAGTTGCAGCACGGGTTCGCTGACATAATCCTTGATAGCCCAGGGGAGCGCCCCCGCCATCTCGGCGTCAGGCACGGCAGGCTTGTCTATCTGGATCTGTTGATAAAGGCTGGCGGCGAGGGCCACCCGCACCGTAGACTTGGCCAGCCCATGACGGCTGAACAGCTCGTTCATGGCCACTGCCCACTCCTGTGGGCCGTTGATGGTGCGCGTCGCGAAGACGGGGGGATTGCCCACCGCAGCCAGCATGATCCTGTCATTGGCCAGCAAGAGCCCGACCTGGCGGCTTGGCGTCGACCGTCTGAACAGTTGTTTCATGTAAGCCCGCCCATCAATAGTGATTAAATGTATGAAATATTAACATAAACAGCAGATTAGCCTCCAGATTAAAAGACGGACTCACCATTGCAAGCCATCCTTTCCGCCGAGCCAGAGGGTCAAGCCATCCTCCCTTCCCCCCTGCAACGCCTCCACCATCCGTTGCTGACCTGCTATGGCGTCGAGCTGTGGTGCAAGCGGGATGATCTGATCCATCCGGCCATCTCCGGCAACAAGTGGCGCAAGCTCAAATACCACCTGCTGCATGCCAAAGAGCACGGCAAACGGCATCTGCTCTCGTTTGGCGGCGCCTACTCCAATCACATCCACGCGCTGGCGGCAGCGGGGTGCCAATCTGGTCTTCGTACTACCGGTATCATACGGGGCGAATATGACGCCGTCAGTAACTCTACCCTGCAGGATGCCCGGCGCTGGGGCATGGATCTCGTTTTTGTCGACCGCCAGAGTTACCGGCGACGGCAGGATCCCGACTGGCTGGCCCAATTCGATGCCCCCGATACCCTGATCGTGCCGGAAGGGGGTAGCAGCCCGCTGGCCATCCCCGGCGTGGCGGAACTGGTCGGCGAGGTGCCCTTCTCGCCGGATCTCTGGGTACTGCCCTGCGCCAGCGGCGGCACCCTGGCGGGCCTGATCGCCGGCAAAAGGGATCGGGAGCAGATCCTCGCCATTGCGGTACTGAAAGGAGGCGGCTTTATCGCTGACGAGGTGTGTCGCCTCCATCCCGTGGCTGCCAATATCCCCGGCTGGCGCATCGCGCTCGGTCACCACGATGGTGGCTACGCCAAATTCAGCCCGGCCCTCTGGCAGTGGGTGCAGGATTTCAGTGACACGACCGATCTGCCCCTTGAGCCCATCTATAGCGGCAAAGCGATGTGGGGGCTGTTTCGCGAGCTGGCAGCAGGCCGCATCGCCACCGGCAGCAAAATCGTCTTCATCCACACCGGCGGTATGCAAGGGCTCGCCGGGCTGCGGGAGCAGGGGCGACTGTGATCCCCGCCTGACGGCAACCGCAAACAGCATCGCAAACAACAGAGGGTCGCCCCAAGGCGACCCTCTGTTGTTTATCTCAATCACCAGCCGGTTCCAGCACCAGCCGCTGGGGCTCGGCAAACCAGGGTCCCTGCCCGGCATGCACCCCGAGGTGGCGCAGCATCTTCCACTCGTCGCCACTCTCCACCCCCACTGCCAGCACCCGGGTGCGGGTATTGGCGCAGCCGCCGACCAGACTGCGCACCGCCATCTGGTTGACCTGACGGGCATGGATCTCCCGCACCAGACTGGGGTGCAGCTTGAGAAAGTTGATCTCGAACTCCTTGATGTATTGGGTGCTCACCACATCCTGACCGGCATGATCGATGGCCAGCTGGCAGCCCAGCATCCGCAAGGAGCGAAGCGGCCGCTTGAGCGCCTCGAAGTGGCGGGTTACCTGGGATTCGGAGAGTTGCAGGATCAGCCGCTCGTTGGTGCTGCGTGGCAGCTGGAACAGGGCGAAGAAGAGCCAGCGCTGGAACTCGCGGTTGAGCAGGCTCTGAGCACTGAGGGTCAGGCTGATGGGGCAGCTCTGCTCGGAGCGCTGGCGCAGCAGGGTGAGAGTGCGCTCCGCCACCAGCCGATCCAGTTGCAGCAACAAGCCCACCTTCTCCGCCATCGGCATGAAGATCCCCGCCTGCAGGGCACGCCCCTGCTCGTCGTGCAGATAGGTGAGCAACTCCTGCTGCAACACCACCTGCCCCCGATCCTGCTGGATCGGCTGGGTATAAAATTCGATGCCGTGCTCTTCGAGACGGCGGCTGATCAGGGTGCGCCAGCGTACCGTCCCCTTGCTGCTCTGCTCCTCATCCAGCTGCTTCTCGTAGAGGAACCAGCCGTTGTGGCCTTGCAGCCGGGCACTCTTGAGGGCCAGCTCAGCCTCCTCCTGCACCTTGAGCAGGCTGTCTTCTGCCTGATAACAGACGGCGCCGAGATAGACCGCAGTCTCCGGATTGACCTCCTGCGGCCAGTGCAGCCGTTGCAGGCTCTTGAGCAGCTGGCTGGCGCTATCCACCATCTCGCTCTCGGACATATTGGGCAGCAACACCGCAAAAACCTGACCGGCATAGCGGGCTTGCAGGGCACCGTTGTGTTTGCGCACGAAGGCACCTATGGTGGCGCTCGCCTCCATCATCAAATCGTGCCCCAGCAGCTCGAACTGATCGGCCTCCAGCTCCTCCAGACAGGCGAGATCGATCAGCAGCACGCCGCCGCTCATCACGCTCGCCTCCATGATGGCGCTCTCCAGCCGGTTGTCGAAAAACAGCCGGTTGCCGATGCCGGTCATCTTGTCGACGAAGGCGTTGCTGCGAATGAAGTTGTCGAAGCGGCTGCGCTCCTTGCGGGCATCCGCCAGCTCGGCGAGCAGATGATCGAGGGCCTGACTGGCGGCCACCGGCCACTCTTCGGCGGGGTCATGACTCAGTTTGGAGAGTTTGTCATCGAGGATCAGCTGGGCGCGAATGCCCAGCAGCTCGGCCCCGCGCAACTGCTGGCGCAGCCAGCGGATGGAGTACCAGAGACCGAACACCACGATAAAGATGCCCAGCGAGATGCCGGACATCGCCTTGATGGAGTATTCCGCCTCCTTGAAGGGGCGCTCCAGTTTGAAGTTCGCCTGCATGCCGGCCTGATGGGGCAGCGGGTGGCTGTATGGCACCAGCAGCTGCTCGTCGACCGGATTGCGCACATCGCGGAACCAGTAGACCCGCTGGTTATTCTGGCGCACCTCCAGCTCTACCACATGGGCAGCCCGCAGCAGGGTAGGCAGCCAGTGGCTCATATCTTCCATGTCGTGAGCAACATCGAGCTGCTTGTCGATCACTTCGACCAGCGCATCGACCTTCTTTTGCTGCAACTCCATGCCCAGCTCGCGAAAGCTGAACACCCCGCCAATCAGCACGGTCGCCATGGCTGCGATCACGCAAAGGGTGATAAATGAGACAAGCTGTGTAGTGAGTTTCATGCGCCTTTCCGTATGCCCAGCATCATCCATGTCGCCTCATGGTAGCAGCGGCGATCGAGCCACAGCTATGGATGAAGATCCCGCTTCTGCAATTTAAGCAGGCAAGCATAACCCAAAGCAGAGGGAGAATACCAAGGATGACGGGCTACAGACGCGGGAAAGGGCGGGATGACAGACAGAAAAATGGTCCCTCAAAGGGGACCAAAAGGAACACTCATATCAAAACTAACACTCTGTGCTACTGACAAAAAACAGATACAGGAGTATTGAACACACGGTGAGTCAAACCGCAGGGCTACTCTAATGCAGTTCGGATAAGCTGAGCAATTGTCATTTATGACAGGTCAGCGATTGAATCTAGCCAAAGTTAATAATAAAAACATTTAAAATCATGTGGTTAAAAAATCAATCAACAAGTGTGACAACTCGGACTCAAATTGATTGCACTAATGCTCTATGATGGCTAAGTCCATTTGTGTCTCATGAAACTGGCAGGTACTTCCTTTGCGTAAATCACCCGTCTGGATCGCTCTGTTGCTGTTTGTCCTGCCTATCGTGGGCAGCCAGTTTCTCGGCCTGTGGTTTGCCAAGCCGATGGCCTTTCATCTGCTGGAAGAGAAGGTTGCCGAGCTCAAGGGAGCCATGGCCGTACGCCACCGAGAGCTGGATGCCGCCATCAACAAACAGCTGGCACAATTTGAGTTCAAGTGCGGCGCCAAAGACATGGAGCTGCTGCGCGATCCGCGCTTCTACAGCGCTCATATCCGCCTGCAAGGGCTGGAGCTCGCCTCCGGCAACAGCTGCTCCAGCCTGGGGGTGGAGATCCCGCTGATCAAAGAGCTCCAGAACAGCGGGCAGAAGTTTGGCAAGTTGGGGATCACCGCCACAGTGGCCAAATACAATACCGAACAGGAGCTGGTGGCCTTTTACCGATCCGGCGACAACCTCGCCTACTGGGTGCTGGATAACAGCTGGAGCCACGACCTGCTGCAACACCCCTGCAGCCACTGCTTCTATCTGGAGTTCAGCCGACAGGATACCGATGCAAGCACAGTCCACTTTCCCCGTGGCGACAAGGAGATCAAACAGGAAGAGAGCAATATCAGCCTCAGTTTCTTCGATCCCAATGAACTCACCAAACAGACGGTCTGGGCGGGAAAAGCGCTGGAGCAATATGCCTATGACCAACTCAATCACTACGGTCTCTGGTTCGGTATCGCGCTCGGTGCCCTGTTAAGCGTCACATACTGGCTGCTGCGCAGCTATCGGCGCTCCCTCAAGGGACTGCTGCAAACAGGGTTGATACGCAGGGAATTTATTCCCCTCTACCAACCGATAGTGGATGCCCGTACCCACCAAGTGGTGGGATTCGAGGCGCTGCTGCGCTGGCAGCGGGGAAACGAGCTGATCCCTCCGGGCACCTTTATCGAATATGCAGAGGAGCAGGGACTGATCCTGCCGATGACCGAACAGCTGCTGGAGCAGGTGATCACCGACCTGCCGCAGCTGGCGCCAGAGCAGTGGGTCAGCGTCAATCTGGTGGCGGCCCATATCGAGCAGCCCCTGCTGCGCACCTTGCTCGCTCACAGCCAAAACCCCTCACCCACCCGGCTCACCTTCGAGCTGACGGAGCGCAAGCCGATCC
The DNA here is from genome assembly GCF_040908495.1 of Aeromonas sp. R1-1. Lineage (NCBI taxonomy): Bacteria > Pseudomonadati > Pseudomonadota > Gammaproteobacteria > Aeromonadales > Aeromonadaceae > Aeromonas > Aeromonas sp. R1-1. Next base: position 46,271 of record NZ_JBFODV010000074.1, read on the forward strand.
TCGACATCAAGGCGGCCACCGAGGAGATCACCCTGCTGCAACAGATGGGGTATCACTTCAAGCTGGATGATTTTGGTACCGGCTACGGCGGCTTTGCCTACCTGCAGAGCCTGGGGATCCGCCAGATCAAGATCGACAAGATGTTCGTCGATACCATAGGCACCAACGACCTCAAGCGCAGCGTACTGGATGCCATCATCGTCTTCGGTCGGGAATCGGGCATGGAGATGATCGCCGAAGGGGTCGAGAGCCAGTTGCAGGTCGACTATCTGAGCCAGCACGGCGTCTATCTGATCCAGGGCTACTTCTTCGGCAAACCCATGCCGCTGAAGATACTGACCCATTGGCAACGGGAGTGGCAGTTACAACACCAGAAGGCCAGCTAACGCAGATATGGCAGGATCTGGCCGTGAAACGGTTTGGTCAGCGGCTCGACATCATCAGGTTGATGCTGGCGGTAGAGCTTCGGCCATCAGGCGGGTAAATCCCCCTGCAGGCCCGGGCCCGGCTCAGTGGTGAAGTCGAACCACCTCCTGCCACCCCTTATTTACATTCAGCAACAAAATGATCTGCCCTGACAGGGATAACAACCCTTATCATAAGGAGCCGGTTATTGCGCAACTGATAACCGGGCAGCCTGTTTATGTCATCTGGTCGTCAAGACCCCCAATAGAGAACCATTGCCTATGAAGAGATTTATCCGGCAAGAGATTGCCCTGCCCGTTGGCCTGCTGACCCTGCTCTTTTTCAAGACGCTCGGCAGTGACCTGCTGACAGAGACAACTCCGCTCGGGATCTATCTTCCGGTTTCGGCGGCACTACTGGCCATCGTCACCTGGGCCATCTTCTCGGTGGTGCGCCACTCCGATGCCCTCGCCATCAAGCTTGGCGAGCCCTTCGGCACTCTGATCCTCACCCTCTCGGTCATCTCGCTGGAGGTGGTGATGATCTCCTCGGTGATGCTGACCGGTGAGCCCAACCCCACCATGGCCCGCGATACCATGTTTGCGGTAGTGATGCTGGTGAGTACCGGTCTGGTGGGCTTCACCCTGCTGTTTGGCGGCTGGCGCTACCACACCCAGAGCTTTAATCTGGACGGGGTCAAATCCTATCTGGTGGCCATCATCCCGCTCGCCCTGCTCTGTCTGGTGCTGCCCAACTTCACCGAAGGTGGTGCAATCGGCAGTATGTCGCGCGCCATGTCGTGGATGCTGATCATCATCTCGATCCTGCTCTACGGGGTCTTTCTGCTGATCCAGACCCGCAGCCACAGCCACTTCTTCGTCGACAGCGATCACGAGGATTATGAGGAGCACCACGGCCCGCTGCAGAGCAACGTCTATCACACCATCCTGCTGCTCGCCTACCTGCTGGTAGTGATCCTGCTGGCCAAGACCCTGGCCATCCCCATCAACTACGGGGTGCATGTGATGGACGCGCCCGCGGCACTGGGCGGCTTTATCGTCGCATGTATCGTGCTAGCTCCCGAAGCAGTCGGCGCCATCAAGGCCGCCTTCAACAACCAGCTGCAGCGGGCAATGAACCTCTACTTCGGCTCTGTGCTGGCCACCATCGCCCTCACCGTGCCTGCCGTGCTCTTTATCGGCTCCATGCTGGGTCAGGAGGTACGCCTCGGCCTCTCCCCCGCCGATATGGTGCTGCTGGTCACGACCTTGATGGTCTGTAAAGTGACCTTCAGCAGCGGCCGCACCAATGTGCTCCATGGTGCGACCCATCTGGTGTTGTTCGTGGTTTATCTGTTCCTGATGTTCGAACACGAATAACCGCGTTCAACCAACGTCAGAAACGCAAAGACCGCCCGATTGGGCGGTCTTTTGTCATCTGCTCCCGGCTGTCACCGGCGCCTGTGAAGCAGCTTTCCCCTCATCCCCCACCCTTCTCCCGCCAGGGGAGAAGGGGGATCAAGGCTTACAGACTGGGCAGCACCCCGGCCGGGATCAGGTCGTTGTAGCTGGCACGGCCCAGCAGGGCGGCGGCCGCTTCGATATCCGGCGCGAAGTACCTGTCCTTGTCGTAGAAGCTCACCTCTGCCCGCAGTCGCCCCTTGGCCAGCTCGATCAGCTCGGTACTGCGCAGCGGCGCGCGGAAATCGAGCCCTTGCGCCGCCGCCAGCAGTTCAACAGCCAGAATGCCGCGGGTGTTCTCCGCCATGTCTGCCAGCCGGCGGCCAGCGAAGGTCGCCATGGAGACGTGATCCTCCTGATTGGCGGAAGTGGGCAGACTATCCACCGAGGCGGGATGGGCCAGGGTCTTGTTCTCGGAGGCGAGCGCCGCCGAGGTGACCTGAGCGATCATAAAGCCGGAGTTGACCCCGCCGTTGTTGACCAGAAACGCCGGCAGACCGGACATCCGCGAGTCAATCAGCAGTGCCATCCGCCGCTCGGAGAGCGAGCCGATTTCGGCGATGGCCAGCGCCAGATTATCGGCGGCGAAGGCGACCGGCTCGGCATGGAAGTTGCCACCGGAGATGATCTCCTCATCCTCGGCAAACACCAGCGGGTTGTCGGAGACCGCGTTGGCCTCGCACACCAGCACCTCGGCGGCCTGACGGATCTGGGTCAGGCAGGCACCCATCACCTGCGGCTGGCAGCGCAATGAGTAGGGATCCTGCACCTTCTCGCAATTGTGATGGGACATGCCGATCTCGCTGCCATCCACCAGCAGGTGGCGATAGCAGGCGGCCGCGTCGATCTGGCCACGCTGACCGCGCACCGCGTGGATGCGGGCATCGAACGGCCGACGGCTGCCAAGGGCGGCCTCCACGCTCATGGCACCTATGGTGATGGCACCGGCGTAGAGATCCTCGGCATGGAACAGCCCTTCCAGCGCAAAGGCGGTACTGGCCTGAGTGCCGTTGAGCAGCGCCAGCCCTTCTTTCGGCGCCAGCGCGATGGGCTCGAGCCCGGCAATTTTCAGCGCAGTAGCGGCGTCGATCAGCTCGCCCTTGTGGCGAGCCTTGCCCTCCCCGATCAGCAGGCAGCTCATATGAGCCAGCGGCGCCAGATCGCCGGAGGCGCCGACGGATCCTTTCTTCGGCACCACCGGATAGACTTCGGCGTTGATGAGGGTCATCAGGGCCTCAAGCACCGTCAGCCGGATGCCGGAGAAGCCCCGCGCCAACGAGTTGAGCTTGAGCACCATCATCAGCCGCACGGTGGCGTCATCCATGTACTCGCCAATCCCTGCTGCGTGGGAAAGCACGATGGAGCGCTGCAGCTCGTCCAGCTGCTCCACCGGAATGCGGGTGTTGGCCAACAGGCCAAAGCCGGTGTTGATGCCATACACCACCCGGTTCTGCTCGATCACCTTGGTAACCACCGCAGCGGAGGCGTGGATCCCCGGCAGCGCGGCCGGATCCAGTGAAACATGTACCGGCTCGCGGCTGACGCGGCGCAGGGTGGCAAGATCCAGCTCGCCCGGAGTAATAGTCAATTCAAACATGGTGTTACACCTTTCCTTTGACACCGTTGGCGCCGTCAATCATCGGCAGATCCAGTTTCGCCTCATGGGCACAGTTGATGGCAATCTCGTAGCCGGCATCCGCGTGGCGCATCACCCCGGTGGCCGGGTCGTTGCGCAGCACCCGACCGACCCGCTTGGCAGCGTCATCGGAGCCGTCGCAGACGATCACCACGCCGGAGTGCTGGGAGAAGCCCATACCGACCCCGCCGCCGTGGTGCAGCGACACCCAGGTCGCGCCACCGGCGGTGTTGAGCAGGGCGTTGAGCAGCGGCCAGTCGGAGACGGCATCGGAGCCATCCATCATCGACTCGGTCTCGCGGTTCGGGCTCGCCACCGAGCCGGAATCCAGATGGTCGCGGCCAATGACGATGGGGGCTTTCAGCTCGCCGTTTTTCACCATCTCGTTGAAGGCCAACCCGAGCCGTACCCGATCCTTGACCCCGACCCAGCAGATCCGCGCCGGCAGCCCCTGAAACGCGATGCGCTCGCGGGCCATGTCGAGCCAGTTGTGCAGGTGAGGATCGTCGGGGATCAGCTCTTTCACCTTCTGATCTGTCTTGTAGATATCTTCCGGATCGCCGGAGAGGGCCACCCAGCGGAACGGCCCAATCCCCTCGCAAAACAGCGGGCGAATGTAGGCGGGAACGAAGCCGGGGAAGTCGAAGGCGTTTTTCACCCCCTCCTCCAGCGCCATCTGACGGATGTTGTTGCCGTAATCGAGCGTCGCCGCGCCGCGCTCTTGCAGGGTCAGCATCGCCTCCACCTGACGGGCCATGGAGCGGCGGGCGGCGACGTTCACCTCCTGGGGCGCGCTCTGCTGCAGCTCGCGCCACTTGGCCACGCTCCAACCCTGCGGCAGGTAGCCGTGCACCGGGTCGTGGGCGGAGGTCTGGTCGGTCACCACGTCAGGGGTGATGCCACGGGCCACCAGCTCGGCGAATACGTCGGCGGCGTTGCCGAGCAGACCGACGGAGACGGCGGCGCCGCTCTGCTTGGCCTCTTCGACCATGGCCAGCGCCTCATCCAGGCTGTGGGCCTTCTTGTCCACATAACGGGTGCGCAGACGAAAATCGATGCGAGTCTCGTCGCACTCCACGGCGATCATCGAGAAACCGGCCATGGTGGCGGCCAGCGGCTGGGCACCACCCATACCGCCGAGCCCACCAGTGAGGATCCAGCGCCCTTTGGGTTCACCGTTGAAGTGCTGGTTGGCCACCGCGAAGAAGGTCTCGTAGGTGCCCTGCACTATCCCCTGAGTGCCGATGTAGATCCATGAACCCGCGGTCATCTGGCCGTACATCATCAGGCCCTTCTTATCGAGCTCATTGAAGTGCTCCCAGTTGGCCCAGTGCGGCACCAGATTGGAGTTGGCGATCAGCACCCGCGGTGCATCCTTGTGGGTCTGGAACACCCCGACCGGCTTGCCGGATTGCACCAGCAGGGTCTGATCCTCCTCGAGCCGGGTCAGCACCTCGACGATCTTGTCAAAGCAGGCCCAGTTGCGGGCAGCGCGACCGATGCCGCCATAGACCACCAGTGACTGGGGATGCTCGGCCACCTCGGGATCCAGGTTGTTCATCAACATCCGCAGCGGCGCCTCGGTGAGCCAGCTCTTGGCGGTCAGTTCAGTGCCGCGCGGGGCACGGATCACGCGGTTCGGATCATGGCGGGGATCCTGCTGTTGCACAGACATACACACTCCTTGTTGTATCAATAGGGTGCCTTCGGCGATATGCGGCCAAAGGGTTAACGGGTCAACAGATGAACCAGTCGCGCGGCCACGCGGGCACTGCGATTGTCCTGATCCAGCGTCGGGTTATACTCGGCCAGATCGGCAAGCCTCAGCTTGCCGCTGGCCCGGATATGGGCAATGAGCGGTTCGATCACCGCCAGCTCCACACCACGGGCGGCGGGGGCGCTCACTCCCGGCATCAGGTTGCCGGGCAGCACGTCGAGATCGATGGTCAGATAGAGGTGATCACAGTGGGCGATAAAGGCGTCCAGCCCGCTTAGCAAGGCTGGCAGCTCGGTCGGCGTCATCGCCTCATCCAGCACATGCCACACGCCCAGCGCCTTGGCACGGGCAAACAGGGCTTGGGTATTGGCTGTCTCGGCCACCCCGAGGCAGGCGTAGTGAAACGGTGTGCCCTGAGCGGCGCACTGCTCGGCGATCTGGAAGAAGGGGGTGCCTGAGCTTGCCAATTCCTGCTTCATGCGCAGGTCGAAGTGGGCGTCGAAATTGATGATCCCGACCCGAACCTCGCCACCAAGATGACGGTTGAGGCCGCTCCAGCTGCCGAAGGCCACCTCGTGGCCGCCCCCCAGCACCAGCGGGAAGTGGCCCAGATCAAGCGCAGCGGCGACCCGCTCGGCCAGACGGCCGTGGGCGGCATCGAGATCCCCATCGGTACAGCTCACATCCCCGCCATCGTAGACGGGTCGATTCAGGTGCCAGGCAGTGTTGGCCAGCAGCTTGCGCACCGCCAGCGGCGCCCCGGCGGCGCCGACACGCCCCTTGTTGCGGCGCACCCCTTCATCGCAGGCAAAACCGAGCAGCACTACACCAGCTGCCTCTTGTGCCCCGGCAGCCCAGGGCTGCAACTTGTCATGCCAGCGCAGGGCCAGTTCACCATCTTCCGGATCCTGTCGTCCCTGCCAGAGCGACAT